>CANGIC010000073.1 GCA_947453795.1 Flavobacteriales bacterium | reverse complement strand
TTGCTGCCTGGATTGGATGGATTTTTTCAGGTGCTGAATGGACACGCGCCGATTATCTCCGGGTTGAACAAAGGTTCGGTAAAGGTGGAAATGTCTGCACCAATTGAGGTGGATGAAAAAATGGCACGCTGGATTCGCAAAGACACAACAGACCAAAATGTCATCCATATTGAAATAAATGGTGGCGTAATGGAAATGCTCAACGACAACATCATTGTTCTCGCAGAGTAAAATGATAAATTTTTACGGAAAGAGGGACATGGGAAACCATTTCCCTCTTTTTGTTAAGGTATGTTAAGTCTATAGACGTCAAATGAATGAAAATACGAATGTTTCATTATTTTCGTTAACTATTCCGCAAAAGCATGGAAATTCTATCTAAAATTGACCTTCAGCGCACTCCCCGACATGTGGCAATCATCATGGACGGGAACGGCAGATGGGCCCAGAAACAAGGGCACATGCGGTTGTATGGACACAATTTTGGAGTGGAGTCCGTTCGGGAAACGCTCAAGGCCGCCAAAGAACTTAACATTGATTTTTTGACACTCTATGCGTTTTCGACGGAAAATTGGAACCGTCCGAAAGAAGAGGTCGATGGTTTGATGGATCTTTTAGTACGCTCTATCTCTGGTGAAATTGAAGAATTGATGCGCAGCAACGTTCGGCTCATGAGTATTGGGAATATCGAAGGATTGCCGAAATCGTGCATTGATGAACTTCAGGAAGCGATTGATCGCACAAAAGCCAATACGGGCATTCACCTGGTACTTGCGCTAAACTACAGTGCCCGCTGGGAAATAACCAATGCCGTAAAACAAATTGCGCAACATGTGAAAGATGCGGAATTTGCGCCGGAGGACATTTCGGATGTCATGATTGGCAAGTACTTAACAACACACGACATTCCTGATCCTGAACTGTTGATCCGCACAAGTGGTGAACACAGGGTAAGTAATTTTCTCCTCTGGCAGATCGCCTATACGGAGTTTCATTTCACCGAAGTGCTTTGGCCCGATTTCAAACGCGAAGATTTGTTTAAGGCCGTGCTCGATTATCAATCGCGCGAACGCAGATTTGGAATGGTCTCCGAACAATTAACTTGAAAACTATGATCTTGCGACTGCTACCTGTACTCATCTTTGCGCTCATTTGTTCGGTTTCAACGGCTCAAATTGTTGCGCCTGATTCGCTGGACAATGGCCCCGTTTCTCTCGGAGGACCAGATGTCAATTACCGCAGCCCACAGCAATATGAAATAGGTCCCATTCGCGTGGAAGGAGCAGATAACTATGACCACCAAGCCATTAAATTGATTGCCGGCCTTCGTCAAGGACAAAAAATTTATATTCCAGGCGACCAAATTTCTAAAGCCATAAAGAATTTATGGGCCGAAGGACTATTTTCTGATGTGGAGATTTTAGCCGAAAAAGAAGTGGCTGGCGTGATCTACTTGGTCATTAAAATTCAACCTCGTCCAAAGTTATCGCGTTTCAAGTTTAAAGGCATCATCAAGCGTGAAGCCGATAAATTGCGCGAAGAAATCAGCTTGTTTTCAGGAAAAACAATCACCGAAAATTTGGTGTACCAGACAGAAAGCAAAATCAAGGGTTACTTCCGAGAGAAGAGCTATTACGGCGTAACGGTGAAAATTAACCGCGTGGTGGATACCCTCATGAACAATTCGGAAATCTTTTTAATTGACATCAATAAAGGAGAACATATCGGTGTTAAAAAGATCAATATTGAAGGCAACGTAAGTATACCCGATTGGAAGTTGAAAATGGCCATGAAGGATACCAAAGAAAAGAAAATTTGGCGCTTCTTCAAACGGTCTAAATTTACCGAAGCGACCTACACCAAGGACAAGGAATCGATGTTGACCAAGTTCAATGCGGTGGGATTGCGCGATGCGCATATTGAGTTCGATACCGTCTATTTGAAAGACCCTAAAAATTTGATGATCAATATCCGGATCAACGAGGGAGGAAAATACTACTTCGGGAACATCGATTGGATTGGAAATACCAAATTTAGGTCTTCTTATCTTGATACTGTGCTCGGCATCAAGCGTGACGATATCTTCAATAAGTCACTTTTAGAGAAGCGTTTGTTTATGAGCGAGGACGGCCGAGATATTTCGTCTTTGTACATGGATCGCGGGTACTTGTTCTTCCAAATCATCCCAGTTGAAACGAATGTGCAAGACAACCACATCAACTTCCAAATGCGCATTATTGAAGGCAAGGAAGCGCGTGTGCGCCGCATTATTATTCGCGGAAACTCAAAGACAAACGACAATGTGATTCGTCGTGAGATCCGCACCAAACCGGGGGATTTATTCAACCGAAACGACATTATTCGTACACAGCGTGAATTGGCACAACTCGGTTTCTTCAATGAGCAAGGGTTCCAAGTAAACCCGATCCCAAATCCAGCAGATGGAACGGTGGACATTGAATATGTGGTTGAAGAAAAGTCCTCGGATCAAATTGAACTGTCGGGAGGTTATGGTGGCGCTGGTCCAACAGGGAATGGCCGAATCATCGGAACGCTTGGTTTGACATTCAATAATTTCTCTACGCGCAACATCTTTAAGAAAGGATCGTGGTCGCCATTGCCGGGAGGTGATGGACAGCGATTGTCTATTCGTGCTCAAACCAACGGACGTTACTATCAGGGATATACCTTCTCCTTTACAGAGCCATGGTTAGGAGGGAAGAAACCAAACTCATTGTCCTTCTCGATGAATCATACGGCGCTTGGAAATGGATATATCCCTTCGAATGATGCCTATACGGGGATTTCAATTACAGGAACATCCCTTGGATTTGGTCGTCGTAAAAAATGGCCAGATGATTACTTTACAGCATATTACGAGTTAAGCTACCAGTACTATGATGTGGTGGATGACATGCGTTTTCCAATTTTCCCGAATGGGTATGCGAATGACATTGCGTTGAAATATGTGTTGCAACGCAGTTCAGTAAGTGCGCCAATTTACCCGCAAAGTGGATCAAGCTTTACGTTCATGGCAAAAGGAACACTTCCTTATTCTTACTTCGATAACATTGATGATTACTCAGGATTGACAAATCAAGAGCGCTACAAGTACCTCGAGTACTTTAAAATCAAATTTACCGGAGAATGGTTCTTGCCACTTACAGCAGACAAAAAACTTGTCTTGATGCCACGCTTTGGGTTTGGATTTATGGGGGCTTACACACCTGGAAAAGGAATCACACCGTTTGACCGATTTGCATTGGGAGGTAGTGGTTTAACAGGGGTGAATCAGCTTGGTGGACGTGAAATCATCGCCTTGAGGGGATACGACGACAACTCGATTTCATCGTCTGCGAATGACCCAATCATTGCGAAATATACCTTGGAGTTGCGTTACCCAATTTCCTTGAATCCTTCAGCAACATTCTACGCCTTGCTTTTTGCGGAGGCAGGAAATACATTCCCTTCGATTGCGAAATTTAATCCGTTCAATGTGAAGCGCGCAGCAGGGGTCGGTATTCGTGTTTTCCTTCCGATGTTCGGGATGCTTGGGCTCGATTATGGACTTGGATTTGATAAGTTGGATTCCTGGTCGAGAGACTTTATGAATGCCAATGGCTCGGATGGTTCAATCGATAAAAAAGGATTTTATCCGAAGTTGACATTTACCATTGGGATGAATCTCGGTGAACTTTAATCTTTGGAAACGCGCAATAAAATGATTATCTTCGGCGTTTCGCAGCAAAAAATAACGATGAAAAGTATACTTCTTTCTTTTGTATTCGTACTTGGCACATACTTTGCGTTTGCCCAAAAATATGCATACATCGATTCTGATTATATTTTGGAAAACGTTCCAGAATACAAAGAGGCAAAAGAAAAGCTGGACAAGTTAGCGGATCGTTGGACGAAAGAAATCGAAGAACGCTACGCTGTGCTAAAGACCAAAAAGGACAATTTTGCCCGTGAAGAGGTGCTATTACCCACCGAAGAAAAAACCAAGCGAAAGGAAGAGATTGAAAAACTCGAGACGGAAGCCATGGAAATGCAAAAGTTGCGCTTCGGTGTAAATGGAGATTATTTTCAAAAGCGACAGGAATTGATTAAGCCCATTCAGGACCGCGTTTATGATGCCATGCAAAAGGTAGCTTCCAAACGAAGTTATTCTTTTGTGTTTGATAAAGCGAATCAAAGTAACCTTGTGTATGCAGATAGTAAGTACGATATCAGTGATGAAGTATTAAAAGAAATGGGCATCACAGGTAATAAATAAACATAACCCTAAAAATCAAAAAATGAAAAAGTTAGTATTGGCTCTTCTTGTAATGTTCAGTGTCGGTGCGGCGGTTGCTCAATCAAAAGTTGGACACGTGAACACACAAAAATTATTGGATACAATGCCTTCACGCAAAGAAGCGATGAAAATGCTCCAAGATTATGAGAAAAAAGGCGTTGAAGAATTGCAAGAAATGCAAGCTGATTTCCAATCCGCGTTGGCCGTTTATGAAAATGCACGTCCAAATATGCCTCAAGTAATGATTAAAATTGAGGAAGATAAGTTGATGAAGAAACAACAAGCAGTTCAAGATCGCGAGCAGGCCTTGCAACAAGAAATGCAAATTTTCGGTCAAGACTTAAATCAACCGATCTTGGAAAGAGTTCAAAAAGCAGTGAAAATTGTGGCTGAGCGCAAGAAATTAAATTATGTATTGTCTATCGATGACTTTAGTGTAATTCTTTATTCTGATGGTGGAACAGACATCACCAATGAAGTGATTACAGAATTGTTGATTTTGGATGCTGCGGCAATGAAGAAATAAGCAATCCTTATAGGTTTGTAAACGGCGATCATTTTTTGATCGCCGTTTTTGTTTTTAACATCTCATGGACTTTCGTACCTTCGCCACAGTTTATACACGATGCAATTAACAGGTCCAATTGGTATTTTTGATTCAGGGTATGGTGGTTTGACCGTATTGAAAGAGATACGCAACCGCTTGCCGCAATACGATTACTTGTATTTAGGGGATAACGCCCGTTCACCCTATGGAAACCGTTCGTTTGATGTGGTGTATGAATATACACTTGAGGCGGTGAAAGAACTCTTTTCTCGTGGCTGTCCACTTGTTATACTCGCTTGCAATACAGCTTCGGCAAAGGCGCTTCGTAGCATTCAACAAAACGATCTCCCACACTTGGCGCCGAACAACCGCGTGCTAGGCGTAATTCGCCCGAGCACAGAAGTGATAGGTGCACTCACAAAATCTGGACATGTTGGGGTATTGGCTACAGAAGGCACCGTGCGATCTGAATCCTATGTCATTGAATTGCATAAATTTTCTCCAGATACGCGGGTTGTTCAGCAAGCTTGCCCAATGTGGGTGCCACTGATTGAAACGGGAAGTTATTTGACAGATGCTGGAAAGGTATTTATCCAAGACGATGTCAATGCTTTGCTACGCCAAGACCCGAATATTGATGTCATTGTTTTAGGGTGCACGCATTATCCACTCATTGGCGATTACATTCAACAAATTGTACCGGAAGGTATTCAAGTGATCTCGCAGGGACCTATTGTCGCAGAAAAATTGGAACTATACCTGAGCGCTCATCCTGAAATCGAAAATCGATGTGTAAAAAGTGGAAAAATTCAATTTTTAACCTCCGAAAATACAGAGGTATTTAACCTGAAGGCAGAGGGCTTTTTGGGCATTGAAATTATTTCAGAACATGTTCATTTTTAAGGAATCATGAAGTTTTAATCAATTTCATAAAACGCTTAAAAGTTGCCCTCGTTTTTCTTACTTTTAGCATCATTTTTAGATTGATTGACCATGCGTGGATTCGCTTTTATATTTTCCCTGTTTTTTGTTTCTGCATTAAGTGCACAAACATTGATTATCAACGAAGTGTCAAACGGACCAAACGGTAATAAGGAATTTGTCGAATTTGTAGTGGTTGACACCGCTGTCATTTATAACTGTTCCAGTGCAACTCCACCATGCATCGATATTCGCGGTTGGATTTTCGATGACAATAGTGGATATCATGGAGCAAGTGGTGTGGCAGGCGGTGCGATTCGATTTTCTCAAAATGCCATATGGGCCTGTGTTCCTGTTGGAACAATTATACTTCTTTACAACAATGCCGATCAAAATCCAGCGATACCAGCTGCGGACCTTTCACTGAGCGATGGCAACTGCCGAATTGTAGCTCCCGTGAACAACACGACACTTTTTGAAACGAACTTAACTACTCCAGGTGCTGTGGCCTGTTCTTATCCTGCCCTTGGCTGGATTCCCGGAGGAAACTGGAATACCACATTTTTCGCCAATACGGGTGACTGTGCACGCATCGTGAATCTCTCCGGCTGTGAAGTCTTTTCACTTTGCTACGGAACGGATAACCAAAACAACTTGATTTATTTCCCTGGAGGTGGTCAAGATGATGTTTGGTATTTCAACGGAAACGATCCCTACAATCAATTGAATTGGTCGGAAGGTTGTGCCGATGGTGAAACTGCCTTGGACGCATTTACTTGTGGCGCGGATATGCAAACACCAGGCGCTCCGAACAATGCCTTGAATGCGGCCTATATCGCACAGTTCAATAACAACTGTACTCCAATACAACCATTAGTGGCGAGTGCATTAACAAATCAGAATGAGGTATGTGGCTGTGATGGTCAAGCAAGTGCTTCCGCAACTGGATCAATCGCTGGATATACCTATCAGTGGCTTAATGCGAGTAATGCGCCAATCGGACAAACAACGGCAACAGCAACAGGACTTTGCGATGGAACGTATAAGGTGGTCATCACTTCATCTATCGGCTGCACGGATACGGCAACTGTTACTGTAGCGCCAATCACCCCATTGAGTTTTCTTAATGCAGTGAGTAACGAAAACTGCGGAAACGGCGATGGTTCAATTTCACTCCAAGGTCAAGATGGAAACGGTTCTCCTTACACCTATTCCATCAATGGAGGCACTTCGTTTTCTTCCAATGGGCTCTTTTCAAACTTGAGCGCAGGAACGTACAATGTCGCAGTGAAAGATGTGAATGGTTGTCAGGTGACGGGAACATTGACCTTAACAACGACGAACGGTCCGATAGCAACCATTAGTAACAACGATGCAACATGTTTTGGCACATGCAACGGCACGGCCAATGTCAACATCTCTGGGGGAACTCCTCCTTATTCTGTTGTTTGGCAAAACTCGGGAATTATTTTTGGTGGAAATGGAACCAATCAAACCACGTTGTGTGCAGGTTCGTATGTGGCTACGGTGAATGACAACAACAACAACTGTCAAGTGATCTTCAATTTTTCGATTGCTGAGCCGGCTGATTTCCCTGTAGCTGCGAGCAATACCTCTCCAATATGTGACGGTGCACCACTTCAATTGAACGAAACAGGAGGTGCTGCGACAACATGGTCGTGGACATCGAATGGTGCGGCGGTCTTTTCCAATGCCTCTGCTCAAAATCCAACGATTACAGGTGCCGCAGATGGCGAGGTGTTTTCCGTTACGGCATCCAATGCTAGTGGTTGTTCACATACGGTGCAAACAACAATAACCGTTTATCCCATTCCTTCACTGGCACTTGTAGCGACAGATCCTGCATCGTGCACGGGAACGGATGGAACCATAGTGGTGAATGGAACGGGAACAGGAACGCTATCTTGGACGGGCACTGCTGCGGGTTCTGCTGCGAATGTCAGCTTGCCGTATACACTGAATAATGTGGCCGGTGGTTCTTACGCCTTCACGATGTCATCTACGCCAGGAGGATGTGTGTCTAACACAGCTACTGCTGCACTTGCCGTTCCACCTACACCAATCGTAAATGACATCCCTGATGCAAATGTTTGTGATACCTATACCTTACCAGCGATTACAGGTGCGAATTTAGGAACGGATGCCTCCTTTTGGACAGGAAGTTCAGCAACAGGGACGCAACTCTCCGCCGGACAAACGATTTCGAGCACTCAGACCGTTTACATCTATACTTCGGCGAACAACTGTTCGGACGAGCAATCCTTCTCGATTACTGTAACACCAACGCCTCCAGCCCCGATTGTAGGTCCAGACCTCACGTATTGTTCGACATGGGTGATTGCACCATTAACGGCCACTGGAACAAGCGGGCTCTTGTCTTGGTACTCCGATCCTAATTTAACATCCCTCATCGGAACGGGCAATGCGATAGCTCCTTTTTCAACAATTGGCACCTCCACTTACTATGTGAATGAACAAATCAATGGCTGTATAAGTCCTGAATCCTCTTATGCGATTACTATTGAAACATGCGATATTATTTTGCCAACCGCCTTTACGCCAGACGGAGACAATACGAATGACAACTGGGTCATTGTAGATTTGGATGTGGTGTATCCGAACAATACGGTAACTATCTATAACCGTTGGGGTGCAAAACTGTATGCATCGAAGACAGGAGATTATGCCAATTCGGCTTGGGACGGAACCTTTGAGGGGAAAATGATGCCTGTTGGGTCGTATTACTACATCATTGACATTGGAACGGATGCGGAAGATTTGAAAGGTGTTGTTTCTATAGTTCTCGAATAATCGCGCTAAGACAACTTCGATTTCATGGTCCAAGCAATCAACGTGGAGCGCTCAACGGCAAGATTGGCCTTTTCGCCAGTGAAAAGTTCACGCACAGTTTCATGAAATAGGGCTAACCACCGATCAAAATCAGCAAGTTTAAGTGGCAATCGCGCATGGGCTTCCATCATATTTCCCGTGTATCCTGTTTGATCAATGAGAATAAAGGCCCAGAAATCAGCTACGCGTGGGATGTGTTTGCTTAGATCGAGCTCCCGAAAATAATGGCCAATGTCAGCATCACACATCAGTTTCTCGTAGAATCTTTCAATCAGAAATTGACATTCTTCATATGTTTCAATGTCCTTCACGTGCCTTATTTTTCTTCCTTAAACCAACTTGCATACTTCAAATAATTGTTGGCAATGCGTTGCACTTCTCCCGCAAAAAGCTCGGGCGATAAGGTCTTCACTTTTTTCGCAGGGACGCCAGCATAGATGCTCCAAGCTTCCACACGTGTGCCCTCAAGCAAAACCGCACCCGCAGCGATGATGCAATTGGATTCAATGTAACAGTCATCCATCACAATAGCACCCATTCCAATAAGCACATTGTCCTCGACCTTGCACCCGTGTACCAAGGCATTGTGACCTATCGAAACATTGTTTCCTAAGTTTACCTTTGTTTTTTCGTAGGTACAATGAATCACGGCGCCATCTTGGATATTGACTTTGTTTCCCATGCGAATGGAATTCACATCGCCGCGAACGACGGCTGAGAACCAAACCGAACATTCATTACCCATGATGACATCACCAACAATCGTTGCGTTTGGCGCGAACCAACAATTTTCACCGTGTTGAGGTTTCATTCCTCTGCATTCTAGTATAAGTGCCATCTTTTTTCGGGGAGTTACGAGTTATGAAGTTACGAGTTATGAAGTTACGAGTTACGAGTTACGAAGTTACGAGTTATTAGTTACGAGTTTGGTGGCTGAGGTGCGCTAGCAGACTCTAAGCCACGAATTACGAATTACGAATATGGTGATAATAACTGACTTTTTCGAAGAATGGATGAGTCTTAGAGCGCAGCGATCTTTTGTCTTTTAGTCAGCCGCGGCTGACGGGTCTTTTGTCTACAAATACTTTTCCGCTTCTTTCCGTGCGAGGCCTTTTAGATCGCTATCCTGCAAAAAGTCACGAACGGCCTCGGGTTGAAATTTAGAATACTGACGAAGTGACCAACCAATGGCTTTTTGGATAAAGAACTCCTTATCGCTTTTGAACTGGTTGATCAAGTCCATTAGTAGTGTAAAATCGGTGTTGTTGCCGTATTTCAATTGGTAAATAAGGCAAGAGCGTCTTAGCCACATATTGTCGGATTGACGCCATTCTTCGACTAAATCTGCACCTTGTTCGGGAAAGCGTTGAATGTATTTGCCAAGATAATTGGATGCAATGGCATCTACTGAATCCCACCACGAATGCGTGATAATCAACTGTTGAAGTAGGGAACTGTCTGAAGGTTCAAAGCTCTCCTTTTTCCATTTGTTCATCCAATCGATGGCTGTATAATGAAATTCACGCTGTTCTTCTTGAAACAAACGTTTCACCAAGACTTTGCGCTCTTTCGGGCTTATATCCTTTGGAATTGACTGTGTCCAGGCGCTAGCCAAATCTTTTCGTGCCTGGGCTTTTATGCCAAAAAACACAAATCGATTTTTCATATAGGCCTCCATTCCTTCGGCATTCCTTTCATCCGCATGTGCTTGAAAGGAAGTGCGTAATGCTGAAATCAACGCGTCAAGTTGGCGTAACTCCATGTCTTATTGAATCACCTGAAGGTCTTTCCCTACTTTAATGAAAGCAGCAATCGCTTTATCAAGATCGGCTTTAGTATGGGCTGCAGAGATTTGCGTTCGAATGCGTGCCTGACCTTTGGCCACAACTGGGAAGAAGAATCCGATCGCGTAAACGCCTTCTTTTAACAAGGCATCTGCGAATTTTTGGGACAAGGCGGCATCGTAAAGCATAATCGGTACAATCGGTGAGTCACCTGGTTTGATGTCGAATCCTGCTGCAATAATACGTTCTTTGAAGTACTTCGTGTTTTCTTCCAAACGGTCGCGTAGTTCGGTGTTTGAACTGAGAATCTCAAACACTTTATTTGCCGCACCAACAATGGAAGGAGCCAATGAATTTGAGAAAAGGTAAGGACGAGATCGCTGACGCAACATGTCGATGATTTCTTTTCGGCCTGTGGTATATCCACCCATGGCACCACCAAGTGCTTTACCAAGTGTTCCTGTGATGATGTCCACTCGACCCATGACATCGCAGTATTCGGGAACACCACGACCAGTTTTACCGATAAAACCTGCGGAGTGACATTCATCTGTCATCACCAAGGCATCGTATTTATCTGCCAAATCACAAATGGCATCTAGTTTGGCAATATCACCGTCCATGGAGAAAACACCATCGGTAACAATGATTCTAAAACGTTGGTCTTGGGCTTTTTTCAGTTGTTCTTCCAAATCGGCCATGTCGGAATGTTTGTAGCGGTAGCGGTGTGCCTTGCACAAACGAATCCCATCGATGATTGA
>CANGIC010000072.1 GCA_947453795.1 Flavobacteriales bacterium | reverse complement strand
TGAGCAATGCCGCCGCGAAAGGGAAAAAATGTAGATAAGAATCGAATTTTCATCGGGCTATTTCAAGGTGAGCACTGCGTCACGCACCACGGCAGGTGTGATGTCATGCATGCACGATGTTCCGCGTACACAGGTGTTTCCGTAATAACATTCACAGGGTGTTGGCGGTTCAACAATGACGCCTCGGTTGTACACCTCAAATTCATGCTTATTGAAAATCGTGTTCATCAGTACCATCTTCTTTTTCAAGGCCGTGGCAATGTGCATCATCATGGAAACTTGTGTCACGACATAATCACAACTGTCTGTCAACGCGATGAATTCAGCCAAACTAAAATGCCCAGGATAATGGACCCCCGCTGCATGACTCATGCGCAGATTTTTTTCATGTTCGAGTTCTCCACCTAAAAACACCGGGCAATACCCTTCTTCTCTTAGCTTCGTTGCCAAGTCAATCCACGCTGCTTCGCTCCACAAGCGGGTATTCCACCGCGGACCGCAGCCCGTATTTAATCCAACAATTTCTAGCCCATTGGACTGCACAGCCATTTTCAATTTCCATTCGTGCGCTAACTTGTCGTTTAAATGAATGAGGTATTCTTCCCCTTCAAAATCCATGTGACAGATTTCGAAAATCTCTTGGGGATAACTCTTTGTATTTGCCTTAGATAAGTCATCAAAGAAACCGGTCATTAGCTTGTGTTCAGCAGCGGGTGTTGCGGCAGAAAGATGCCCATTTCGCTGGATATAGCCATATTTTTCTGTGGCGATCACTTTGTCCAGAAGGATACATGCCTCGGGCTCTTTGTCCAAATTAATGGCAATGTCAAACTCGGTATGGGATAGGGAAAATAAAGCAGGAGCATCCAAACGGTAAATAAGATCAATTTGTCCGTCCTTTGGCAAAATATCTGGCGCTTGTGTCAACCAAGTGATGTGGGCGTTGGGATACAATTTCCGGAAACGAACAACAAGCGGGGTGGTGCGAATCACGTCACCCAAGGCACCTAACTTAACGATGAGAATGCGTTTTTCAATTTTGGCGTACTCGCCACAGCTGTTGCAGACGGCCCCTGACAGTTTGTTCGGTTTACATGGGATCGCTCCCCGAAAATGGCGGCAATCAAAATGTACATCAGTGATCGTCATAGCATCGTATTGGAATCAATAGCATTGAATGAACAGGTGAAGGGATTATTCAATCCCGTAACTGTTGATGGTAAGAAATAACTCATCTCCTTTTTTAACATTGAGTGTATCAAAATTGGCGATCTCCAAGTCTTTATAGTACTTGTACACCATTCCAATGCCCTTTGCGTAAACTTCGTATTTTCGTTCATGACCAATCAATGAAGAAAAATCGGCCTGCTCCACGATCAATGTGCTGTCTAAAGAAAGTGCGCCAATGTTCGCTTTTTTGTCAATAGCTCTGTAATAGCAATCCATCGATGGCAGTAAATTAAACGCATTGGCGTTCCATGATTTACTTAATGTCGGTGCAAAGACCAGTTTAATGACGCGTTGATTTTCTTCGACAAGTTCGGCACGGCGGTTTTCTATGATGGTGGTATAAATGTCCTTTAATACCCATGGATCGAGCTCCGTGTTTCTAAAAAAACGCAAGTATCGATTTGCCACTCTTCCCTCATTGTCAATGATTGTATCTCCAATGACCGTTTTCATTTGGTAGTAGGTCGTGTCATGAATGGCTTGTGCAGCGTTGTGGGTTATTTTTACGGCGTCATAAATAATGTATCGGCCATGCGTCAAATCGAAATAGGAATACGCCATATCAGGTGCGGGATCTTGCTTCTTGCAGGCACTGAGAACCCCAAGAGAAACAATCGAAAGCAGAAGAATAAAGCGGTGCACACTTTTCATGGCTCCAAGATACAAAAAATGTTATTGATTGGGGTCAATTCCTAGGGCTTTGAATTGCGACATTTTTTCCGTCAGCTCTGTTCCTTCCAACAATCTCCCGTAATAGTAATATTGCTTAGCAATTTCTTTTCCCGCGGTGTTATAGGCGTAACACCATCCGTGCTGCGCACCATCTTTATACCTGAGCAAATTCATTTTTTGCCCGTTGGCATGGTACGATTCCCAAACGCCATTTTTTTTATCGTTTTTATACGCTCCTTTTTCTTTGATCACACCGTTTAAAAAATACGCTAAACTCTCCCCTTCTCTCAACCCTTTTACATACATGCAGGTCGATGAGATGGTCACTGTTTTGTCGGAAATATCTTCGGGAAGGTAATACAGGATAAGCTTACCATCGAGCAAATCATTCTTATAGGTTTCACTCGAACTCAATCTCCCGGACGGGGTGTAGTTTAACCAGATGGAATCTTTTTTCAAGTTTCTGTATATGCCTTTACTCATTACCCCACCGGTCTCGTGGTAAAATGTTGCAATTGACCTGCCCGTTCCTACTTCGTGAACAATGATGGCTTTTTTCTTGGAATTCAGGTAATAATAGGTAAACGTTCCTACAGGTTTGTCATCTTTAAATTGACCCTGGTATTCGAGTGCCTTACTTCGCGGATAGGTCTTGCTCCAAGGTCCTTGCTTACGCCCTTTTGCATCTTTCTGATTGACTTGTCCGAAGAGAAAACCGGGCAAAAAGACCAAACACATGATGATCGTACTTTTCATTCTTTCAATCCTTTTAAAAACTCACTCAAACTTTCCACCGTTTCATCTGCAGCAATGCCAATGGGTTCAACGGTGCGCACCCTGACAGTTTTCATGCCAAGTTGTTGCCCAAAGAGAATATCAGAGTCCGAGTCGCCCACCATTATGCTGCGTTCAAATTGAATTTCGGGAAACTGCTTTTTTGCCTCCAAGGCCATACCTGGCTTCGGCTTTCTCAAAGTACTTTCATCTCCATCCATCTCCGGTGCAAAAAAACACTGGTCGATCTTACCTCCGTATGCTGCTATTTCGGCGCACATATAAGTATGAACATCATGAAGGTTACGCGTTGTCATGATCCCTTTTGCGATTCCTTGTTGATTGGTCACCACCACGACTCTTCCAAAGATGGAGGAAAGTCCAGCGACAGTTTCTGGCACTTCGGGTAAAAAACGAAATTCTTCGATGGAACGGACATAAGCGCCCATGATGCGCTCATTGATGACACCATCACGATCGAGAAACAAGGTCCAGGTGTGGTCAACGCCCCACTTCATGTTCATAGCTGCGTTTTTCAATCAAGTACACATTGCGTGTCGATGAGTTTCTCCCGGACAACTCCGCTAGAAATCCGGCTAAGAAAAACTGTGAGCCAATGATCATAGCGGCAAGTGCGATATAAAACTCTGTGCGGTCAGCAATAAGTCGTGCCGTTTTATCAATGAACAACTTATCGATCCCTAAATACACAGCGAAGCCAAAACCGATGATAAACATCAACGTTCCAATAGCGCCAAAAAAGTGCATCGGTTTCTTCCCGAATTTCCCCATGAATACCACAGAAAGCAAATCCAATGGTCCATTCAAGAAGCGATTCAAACCAAATTTGGAGACACCATATTTTCTTGCTTGGTGCTGCACTACTTTTTCACCAATTTTATTAAAGCCCGCATATTTAGCCAACGGTGGAATGTAACGGTGCATGTCTCCATACAATTCAATACTTTTCACTACGGCTAATTTGTATGCTTTTAATCCACAATTGAAATCGTGCAGATGAATGCCTGTCAATCGTCGTGCTGCCCAATTGTAAAGTTTTGTTGGTATTGTTTTCGTGATTGGGTCGTAGCGTTTTTTCTTCCAGCCAGAAACCACATCAAAATCTTCCTGCATGATCATGCGGTACAACTCAGGAATTTCTTCTGGAGAATCCTGTAAGTCGGCGTCCATAGTAATCACAACCTCTCCAGAAACTTTCTCAAATCCGACTTGCAATGCAGCAGACTTTCCATAATTGCGTTGGAATTTTATCCCATAAACAGATGCATCTTGCGCACAAAGGGACTCAATAATTTTCCATGATGCATCTTTACTTCCATCATCAATAAGGATCACCTCGTAAGTAAAGGAGTGAGCATTCATCACGCGCACTATCCATGCATGCAATTCTGGAAGTGATTCTTCTTCATTAAAAAGAGGAACTACAACGGAGATATTTACTTTTCTTTCCACGTGTTTGTGCGTATGACCATTGCAAATATACATGCTTCAAGTTGATGATGGCGAATGGGTACTTCAATAAGTTAACAGCTATTCTTTGATAACACGATGAACTTCACCATTCAATTGCAACATATAGACCCCAGACTGTAAGTGATTCGTAGTAATTTTTGATTCCGTTTGAGTTAAAACACCGCTTTGAATCTCTGAACCCAAGGCATTAAAAAGCACATAATTTGTCTCACCGATCAGGCCTTTGATTTGAATCGTCTCTTGAAATGGATTCGGATAAATTGCAAAATCTTGACTAATCGCGGAGATGCCCGTTACGTCACCTTCCGATACGAAAAAACGGTCAAATCCCGCTTCCGTAATATTTACTGCAGGATCATAGTCGGAAACACGAACAATCAGCTGCATGGAATTGCTTACGGGTAGAAAATCTGAAACACGAATGCCTTTGAACTGCCATGATGGTTGATTCACTTCGCCACCAATCATGTCAACAACGGTGACATTGAGCCCATTTGTCAAGAGAATCTTCAAAGTATCGTCTGGTGGCGCACCATAATAACAGTAAAACCAACGGTTGAAGTTGATGTAGGGATCGGTATAACCTGTTAGGTCCATCGTTGGGGAAACAAGCGTTGTGTATCCTCCGTCGACATCATCATGATCTGGGTTCAGTGAGTCATCATTCCCCGTGACATACGCCGATATTCCACAGTCGTATTCTGCATCCAATGCTGGGGCTGAACCGCTATTTGTTGTATTTGGTTTCCCTAATTCCCAACGGCCACTTACAGCTGAACTATTCACAATCCAACCCAAATCAATTTTGAAGTCATCGAAATAACCAACGGGAAGAATGAACTGAACAGAACCTGTGTTTTGATCAATCAGCATGGTAGAACACGCTGAAACATGTCCCCAAATCCCAATATAAACCTCATAATAATCCTGATAGTAAAGCACTAAGTTTTCCTGACCTAAGCCATTCGTAATTCCTGTATGATCAATCAAGGGCGCTGAAAACAGCATTTGAGCATCGGGAATAGGTTGCAGCGTACCTTCCTCAAGTACCGTTACGGTCAAATTGAAAGGCGGAATCGGCACGAGTTGAATGTCTTGCAGGGTTGTTTGTCCTTGACTTAATGTTACACTCACGGTTTGTGGATAATACCCCACTTTGGAATAGTTCACCGAATACACTCCCGGTGTGAAAATTCCTGTCGCATAGGTACCCAAAGCCGTTGATAAATCATACTGATCATTCGTCAAAATTTGCACCTGAACACCAGGTAATGCTTGGCTATTTGAAGCATCTGTGACATGACCTCTTAAATAACATGCCTTTTGATAGTTCACCCCAATGACGAATAAGCCCTTCGTGATGTCAGCCGCCAAAATATTTGAAGAAGGCAAATAGGGATACACTCCCCAACAGCCATTAAATCCTGTCGTTTGCCCTGGATACGTATCAAATTGCCCAACCAGAATCATGTTGTCAGGAGAAGTCACATCATGAATGACGATACCGTCCGAATAATAACTTGTAATGAGATAATCTCCGCGTACCAGCACATTATGGGGAATTACCCCTTGACCGGGAGAGTGCTGTGTTCGATCAATTTCGACAATCGCCAAAGGATCTGAAATGTCATAAGCCGCGATATAAGCACCCGAAACTTCGTCCGTTACAAAGGCATAACTTCCATTGTCGGTAGGCCAAATGGTATGCGTGAAATTGTTGGGGGTAGTTTGCGTACTGATCAAAACTGGCGCTGTTCGGTTTGCGGCATCTACGATACTAAAAAACCCATTTGAAATGTGCGCCAAATACATGGTGTCATTGCGAACAAAGCCATCATGCACATACCAGTTGTCGAAAGTTCCTACTTCGATAGGCGACATGGGATTGGTGAATAGGTCCAGAATGATTGCTCCCCCATTGCCGCGATTTGAACCAAAAATATAGCCGTAACCAAGTTCATCCACGAAGCAGGTATGTGCGGATTGCCACGAAGCGCCCGTGGGACCTGTATAGATTGCAGTAGGTAAATTTGTTGATGCAGGTAGTGGCGATAAATCGATGATCAACAATCCGTCTTCGGCCTCAGTTGTCACATACGCAAAATTGCCATTTACCGAGGGGTCGCGCCAAATTGATTCGGTTCCTGCAATCCAAAAAACCTCCACAGGATTTACAGGGTCCGTAACATTGACAATGGACGTGCCTTTTGATGTTCCAACAACAGCATATTCATTACCGAATTCGTCCACATAGCCCCACACATCGTTCAGATTTGCTCCGTGAAGTGCTTGGTAATCAATGTGTGAAAGTGTGTCCGTGTTGAGCTGTCCGAAAACAGTTCCGAACACAAGGAAAAAAGAAATGGAAAGCAAGATCTTCATGAACACTTTATTTTCAACGAAGCTACAAAAAAATTGATGCTTATAAAATGAAGATCGCGGCAAGAATGAAAATGATGACAATGGCAATGTATTGCCACACATCAACGAAGTACGGCAAGTAGCGTTTTATAGACTCCAAGAATTTCATGTTGCGAAGATAGGTACAAAAGACATCAAGATGCTAAGACGTCAAGATTTTAAGACTTGATAATTGAGACAAAGGACAAAAGACGAAAGACTTGTTCATACTTCGGTTGCTCATGAGTATTCGTAAACTCATAACTAAAGCCATATAGCGAATTCCGCGACTTTTACTATTTTTGTTCAACCAATTTTTGACCATGGCAAAAGAAGCTGCAATCGCCTCATCAACGTCACTAGATTTCGAATCTTTTAAGACAGAGGTTCTCAATGATTTTCGTATCGCATGTATCTCTAGAGAAGCTTCCTTATTGGGAAGAAAAGAAGTGCTGACGGGCAAAGCAAAATTTGGCATTTTCGGTGACGGAAAAGAACTCGCACAGATTGCTTTGGCGAAACAGTTTCAGAATGGAGATTTTCGTTCCGGATACTACCGAGATCAGACTTTAATGATGGCCATTGACCAACTTACTGTTCAACAATATTTCGCTGGATTGTATGCTCATACCGATGTAACCGCTGAACCACAAAGTGCGGGACGTCAAATGGGTGGTCACTACTCCACCCGAAATCTTGACGACCAGGGAAATTGGAAAAATTTAATGGCTCAGAAGAACAGTTCGGCAGACATTTCCCCTACTGGAGGACAAATGCCGCGTCTTCTTGGCTTGGCTCAGGCGTCAAAAATTTACCGCGAACACCCTACACTCAAAGACCTTGAGGCCTTTAAGAAATTTAGCAACGGGGGAAATGAAGTGGCTTTCGGAACAATTGGTGATGCCTCGACTTCTGAAGGACCATTCTGGGAAACTATAAACGCAGCTGGTGTACTTCAAGTTCCAATGGTGATGTCTGTATGGGACGATGGGTATGGGATTTCTGTACCCCGTGAATTTCAAACGACCAAAGGAAGTATATCAGAAGCGCTGGCAGGAATGCAACGCACAAAGGATAAAAACGGTTATGAGATTTTCGTGACACGTGGTTGGGATTATGCCCACCTCTGCGAGACCTATGAAAAAGCCGTAAAAATTGCACGTGAACAACATGTTCCTGTGCTAATACATGTCAAAGAAGTCAATCAGCCCCAAGGACATTCCACATCAGGATCTCATGAGCGCTACAAATCGAAGGAACGTTTGCAATGGGAAACGGATTTCGACTGCATCAATAAATTTCAAGAATGGATTCTATCGTTCAATGCCAAAGGCGACACCATCGCTTCTGAAGCTGAACTGAATGCCATTCGAGAAGAAGCCAAAAAATCAGTACGGAACCAGAAAACTGCAGCATGGTCGGCTTTTGTGGATGACATTAAACAAGATCTTTCAGATGCCATTCGCTTGATGAAAGCAGTTGCCGCAGAAAGTCCAAAGTCAGGATTGATTGCTGAGGAAGTCACCGCCCTTGAAAAAACTTTTGAACCCATTCGTCGCGATGTGATGACCTCAACACGAAAAGTACTTCGCATCGTTCGCGATGAAAAAACAGCAGCCAAAAATGCCCTAGGCACATGGATTAAAAAACAGCTTTCGAGCAATGCAGACCGCTACGGTTCTCACTTATATTCAGAATCGGATCGATCGGCCTTAAAAATAGAAGGTGTTGAGCCAACCTACGACGGCGCAGAAACAATGGACGATGGCCGTATTATTTTGCGAGACAACTATCGTAAAATCTTTGAGAAATATCCTGAAGCACTCATCTTCGGTGAGGATGCTGGTAAGATTGGTGGCGTAAACCAATCCTTAGAGGGCATGCAGGATGAATTTGGAACACTCCGGGTGAGTGATACAGGTATCCGTGAATGTACGATCATCGGTCAAGGAATCGGGATGGCGATGCGCGGCTTGCGCCCAATCGCCGAGATTCAATACCTCGACTACTTATTGTATGCCATTCAAGTCATGTCGGATGACCTTTCAACCGTGCATTACCGCACCAAAGGAGGTCAAAAAGCACCACTGATTATTTCAACACGCGGTCACCGTTTAGAAGGAATTTGGCACAGTGGTTCTCCGATGGGAATGATTGTGAATTCAATTCGAGGTATGCACGTATGTGTTCCGAGAAACATGACCAAAGCAGCTGGATTCTATAATTTACTGATGGCCGCAGATGAACCAGGATTGGTGATTGAACCTTTAAATGGCTACAGAACAAAAGAGCGCGTACCTATCAATTTGGGAGAATTCAAAATTCCACTGGGTATGCCAGAAATCGTGCGTGAAGGTTCAGATTTGACTATAGTTTCCTATGGTTCAACGTTCAACCTGTGTGAAGTCGCTGCCAAACAACTTCAAGAATTAGGCATCAGCGTTGAATTGATCGATGTGCAAACATTATTGCCGTTTGATGTTGATCATTTGATCAGTGAGTCTATTGCAAAGACAAATCGCTTGTTGATTGTGGACGAAGATGTGAGCAGCGGTGCAACGGGCTTTATGCTCGATAAAATCATGGTGGAGCAAGGCGCCTATTACCAGTTGGATTCGGCACCTCAAACGCTAAGTGCGAAGGATCACCGTCCGGCGTATGGCTCCGATGGCGATTATTTTTCAAAGCCAAGTGTTGATGATATCGTCGAGAAAGTTTACGGAATGATGAACGAAGCCGATCCTAAGAAATATCCTTCAATGTATTGATGATGCGAATTTTACTGTGCAGCTTGTTTACGGTTTCTATGCTCGCGAAGAGTTTTTTCTTTTTCGGGTGGGAAATCTATTTCAAGATGGAACAGGAACAAATTGCAAAGGAGAAATGTGAGAACAAATTGAAACCAATGCTCCACTGTAATGGGAAATGCTACTTGGCAAAACAATTAAAGCGCATTGAACAAAAGGAAAATCAGCACTCTCAAAAAACAAATCCGCATTGCCAAAAAATTGATCCATGGCAAAACCAGTCTATTGAACCAATACAGCCTATTTATACCTCCTCTGACGAAATAGCCACTTCATTAAATTTTCATTACTCCTACTCCATTCACGAGTCGGACCCTTGGTCCATTTTCCAACCACCCTGTTTATCCGTTTGATTTAGATTATTGTCCATAAGGACGTCATCAAACATTCGGTAAATGAAACAAATTTGCACATTCATTGCCGGGATTTCATTTGCGTATGGATCCTTGGCGTGTGATGTATGCGGTGGTGTCAATGCAAATCCAAACATGGGATTATTGCCCGCTGCACGCTATCACTTTATTGGATTCAGAAGTGGTTTTCGTCACTACGAAAGCACCATGGAGAATCTATTTACGGGCGCAACATCAGTGAGTTCAGAGCGCTTTTTAAGCACGGAGCTGATCGGTAGGGTTCAATTTCATCCAAAGTGGAATGCGGGTATGCTTATTCCCTACCAGTCCAATTGGCAAACTGGTGATACCCTGAAAACCCGCATTCATGGTTTTGGAGATGTAAATGTGTCACTCAACTATTTGCCTCTACTTAACATGGATTCCATGGGCAACATGGTTCACGCCCTATCGTGCGGACTGGCGCTTAAATTCCCAACGGGGAAATATGCCACATTCGCCCATGACATGTCGAATCAATATCCTGGAACGGGGGCTTATGACCTTGGATTGATGGTCACTGAATCACTTCAACTTAAAAAATGGAGCATCATGAATGAAGGAAATTTCATTATCCGTACAGCCGCAAAAAATGGGTATAAGTACGGCAATGTGTTGTCTATTTCATCAGTGATTTCAAGACGTATAAAGTTTAAGATTCATCGCATTGAAAGCCCAGATTCATTTAGCTGGAAGCCATTCATTGGTCTTCAATTTCAATACATGTTCCCCGATCAATTGGACCATGCAATCCACACAGACAGTCAAAACAATGGTGCTGTTCTAGGACTTCGTATTGGCGCCACTGTTCAACGCAAGAATTGGCTTTTCACAGCAAATGTCCAAGTGCCAATGTATCAAGCGCTAGGAATCGGCGCAATTCAACAAAAAGAACAAGCACAACTTTCGGTGCTGTATTTAATGAACACTAAAAAAAAATAACATGAAAAAAACACTATTCGCAGTAGCTCTTATCCTAAGTATGACTGCATGTAAAAAAGAGGAAGTGGTCAATGCTACCATTTCAATTGCAAGTCCAACGCTGAGCGACACACTGGCTTTAGGCGACACGTTAAAATTATCCGGGACTGTAACGGGAACAGGTGAAATGCACGGCTATTCGGTCATGATGATGAATTTAACGACCGGGGCAATGGTCTATTCGAGCACGTATGATATCCATGCTGATCTGTATACCGTTTCGGATTTCTGGGTGAATTCCGTAGCGGATACATCTGTTGTTGGAGCAACCATTGATGTCATCAAAGATCACGAAGGGAATCACGAGATGATGACGGTAAATGTCGTTTGTTTACCACAATAAAACATAAACTAATTCAAAAAGAGAAGGTTCATGTATATTTAATATGGCCTTCTCTTCATCTTTTCTCTATTTTTACATACTTATCCTAAAAGCAATGACCTACTCTGATTATTCAGCCATTTTTGATCAAATTCTTTCTGGTACGCTACACCACGCACCTTACGATGATCCCC
>CANGIC010000071.1 GCA_947453795.1 Flavobacteriales bacterium | reverse complement strand
ATTGGTGCATCGGGTAGTTTTGAAACCTTTTATGAACTGATGCACAATTCCCCATTTCCGGATGACACGAAGTCGGTAGAAATTGCACTGCATCATCTCCATGTCATATTGGATAACATTATCCATTCTACGCAGGAAGAGCGCGATCGAAACGAATGGATCATTCCCATTCGAAAAAAAATGGCACCCATTGCCGCAGTAAAAACACGCTGGGTATTGAAGCAAATTCCTGCAACAAAGATTTTTATTTCTCCCTACGCTTTGAAGGAGGGGGTTATTTTTGAATAATCATTTACCCCAAAAGGTAAACACATGACTTTAACAACATCATTCCTATCTTTACTGAAATTTTAAGTCCCATGGCAAAAATCCTAATCATTGATGATGAACGCGCAATCCGCAGAGCGTTAAGAGAAATTCTTGAATTTGAAGGATTTGAAATCGATGAAGCGGAAAATGGTAAAGAGGGGGTTGACAAAGCAAAATCTGGTGTGTATGAAATCATTTTTTGTGACATCAAAATGCCCTTGATGGATGGGATGGAGGTCTTGGATGAATTGCTGAAGTCAAAGGTGGAAACGCCATTGATCATGATTAGCGGGCATGGGAACATTGATACTGCCGTTCAAGCCATAAAGAAAGGAGCGTTTGATTTTATTGAAAAACCCCTTGACTTGAACCGCATTTTAGTGACGATTCGCAATGCCAAGGATAAAAATTCCTTGGTGGAAGAAACCATTCAATTGAAAACCACCGTGAAGCGCTTCAAGGGGAGTTCAATAATTGGGGATACGGAAGGGATTATTCACATCAAAGAAATGATTGAAAAGGTTGCGCCGTCCGATGCTCGCGTGTTGATTACTGGTGAGAATGGTACAGGAAAGGAACTTGTGGCGCGCTCTCTTCACGACAATTCCAACCGCCGAAAAATGCCTTTTATTGAGGTGAATTGTGCCGCTATTCCTTCTGAATTGATTGAAAGTGAATTGTTTGGACATGAGAAAGGCGCATTTACTTCTGCTGTAAAGGATAAGAAGGGGAAATTTGAATTGGCTAGCGGTGGAACTTTATTTCTCGACGAAATCGGTGACATGTCCGCCAGTGCCCAAGCGAAAGTGCTGCGCGCCTTGCAGGAAAATGTGATTCAACGTGTAGGAGGTGAACGAGACGTGAAAGTCGATTGTCGGGTGTTGGCCGCAACAAACAAGGACCTTAGAAAGGAAATTGCTGAGGGAAGATTTAGAGAAGATTTATACCACCGTTTGGCCGTGATCCTCATTCATGTTCCTTCATTGAACGAGCGAAGAGACGATATTCCCGTGCTGGCTGAACATTTTTTAACCATGGTTTGTGCTGAGCATGGAGTGGCAAGAAAATCCTTCGCTGATGATGCGTTATTTGCACTTCAACAAACAGATTGGTCAGGAAACATTCGTGAACTGCGCAACATCGTCGAACGTCTTGTCATCCTGTGTGGGGATAAAATTACAGGTAGTGACGTAAAAATCTTTGCTAACCCTAAAGTCCAATAAAAAACAACGGATCAACCGAACATCGCACCAAACTGTCCAGATTTGGTAGTTTGCGTGAATTCAACGGTAAGAATTGGAATGTGTAATTCATTCATGATCAAGTGCTGAACAAATTTGTCTGAGAAGGCATAAAATGTACTTTGGTAGTGTGTCGCAGCCAATAAATCAGCATTGTTCTCTTTACAAAAAGTAATTAAGTTCTCGTCAAAGTTCTTTCTTTCCAAGAAATGGAATTCAAAATCAATTCCTTTTTCTTTCAGTTGTTCAATGCAAAATAGCATATTGGTATTCACCTTGGCTTTGAATTCACTATCATCGTGTTTACCACCTACTAAAAGTACCTTTGCTTTAAATCGCTGCGCTAGTGTTGCCGCGTAACGAACGATCTGTACACTTTCCTTTTCAAGATCAATGGTTTGAATAATTGTCTTGATATCTCTGTACTCGGACTCCTCTTGAACAATGAACAAAGGTCTTTTTGAACTTTCGACAACCTTAAGCGCAAAACTTCCAAATACCTTTTGCATACCACGCTCACCATGTGTTCCCATCACCACTAAATCTGCGCTTGACGCATCGGCAATCTTGCCAATATCCTCCAAGAATTTCCCTTTCATAATGACTTGTTCTGTTTCATTACTTCCAAGCGTAAGTTTTGAAACAAAAGAAGAAAGCGACGCTGTGGCCGTCATTCGGTCATTTTCATCATCAATGATGTGCAAGAAAGTTAATTTTGCATGCAGTTCTGAGTTTAATCCAATCGCAAATTCTGCGGCTTTCTCAGCGGCTTTTGTGAAGTCTACAGGAATAATAATGTTCGCGCTCATGTGATGCGTTTTAGCAGTGTAAATCTATTGCTTTTTATTCAGCGGAGTAAAAGTAGAAAAAAAGTGAGAGTAAATAGCGATTTGACCTCCTTAAAAGTGTATTTTCACACCTTGTATTTTTAGTTCCATGGATAATTTCTTTTATCAATCAGATCATTTGGATACCATCCTCGTTGTGGATGATTCCGTAGAAAACTTGCAAGTCCTTTCGGCACTCTTGAGGGACAAATACAAGGTGAAGGTGGCGAAGAATGGGGCAAAGGCCTTGGAGATCATTGAGTCGGATGCTTCGATTGACTTGATCTTATTGGATATCATGATGCCCGATGTAGATGGTTATGAGGTATGTAAACAAATTAAAGCCAATCCAAGTTCGAACAAAATACCAGTAATCTTCTTAACAGCTTTGAATGAATCTTCTGACGAAACCAAGGGGTTCAAAGCAGGTGGGGCTGATTTCATCACCAAACCCTTCAACGCAGATGTGGTCATGGCGAGAATTCGAACACATCTTGAATTGCAAGCGGAACGACGCAGGGCTGATGATTTGTTGCATGTGTTGCTTCCAGAGAATGTGATTGCTGACCTTATTGAAAAGGGGAGTTATGCGCCGGAAACACACACCAATACCAGTGTTTTGTTTTGTGATTTAGTTGGATTTACGACGATAAGTTCGCAATTGACTCCACATGAACTCATTCAAGAATTGACGGAGATATTTACGGCTTACGATGATTTGGCGGTCATTCACAATGTGACGCGCATTAAAACCATTGGTGATGCCTACATGGCTGTCGCTGGAATCGGATCAAACTCCAACGCGCATGCAGACGATCTTGTAAGTTTTGGCTTAGCGATGGTGTCGTACCTTGAAGAGAAAAACAGTAAAAGTTCACTAGAATGGAAATGCCGCATTGGGGTCCATTCCGGGGAAATTATTTCAGGTGTTGTCGGGAAATCTCGTTTTCAATTCGATATCATGGGAGACAATGTAAATATTGCTGCCCGTGTGGAATCGAATGGGCGCCCAATGGCCGTTGCAATTACGGAAGAAACGAAGTCTATGTTGCACCCCGAAAAGTTTCAATTCGAATCACTTGGTTCTGTGTATTTGAAAGGAAAAGGAGAGCGTGACTTGTATTTGGTGAATCAGCGTTATTAATTCCATTCGGCGCGTGGGATTAGAATTTAGACAGTTGGATTTCGATGAGTTCCAAGAACTCGTGAAATGGGCTGCTGCGGAAGGTTGGGATCCAGGTCTGAACGATGCGGACATCTTTTACACCAGTTTTCCGGATGGATTCTATGGCTATTTTCAACAAGGAAAATTGATTGGTGGTGGATCACTTGTTTCTTATCAAGGTGAATTCGGTTTCATGGGATTTTTCCTAGTGCATCCCCAATATAGAGGCAACGGCATAGGACATTCGCTGTGGTTTAAACGACGTGATACACTGCTCAATAAATTAAATCCGGGCGCTACCATCGGTATGGATGGTGTTTTGGCCATGCAAGATTTTTATGCGAACGGGGGATTTGTCGCTGCTTTTCGCGATGAACGACGCATGCGGATTGGTACATCCCTTCCTGTACACCCTTCGATTCGAAGAGTAAGTGAACGCACTAATTTGTCGGACATTCTTCGGTTTGACCTCGAGTGTTTTGGAGTAGATCGTTCATCATTCATGGAACGCTGGATCGACAATCCGAGTGCGCATACTTTTTATGCCGTTAATGAAAAAGAAGGGGTGACTGGATTTGCAGTACTTCGCAAAACCGAGAACGGATGGAAGGTCGGACCTTTGTTTGCGGATGATTTTTCGATGGCGGAGGCACTTTATACGGCATGCCTAAATGAAGTGCCGGATGAAAAGGTATTTCTCGATATCCCCATGTGCAATTCCAATGCAGTAAAATTGGCGGAGAAATACGAAACAAGCTATGTTTTTGAGTGTGCACGCATGTATTACGGCACGCCTCCAGAAATTCCAATGGACAAGGTCTTTGGCATCACCACCTTTGAATTGGGTTAATGGCATGAAACGACACGCAACACTTTTTTTTACTGGTTTGGCGATCAGTTTTTTCGGATCATTGGCTCCTGGGACACTCAATATGACAACGCTTCATATTTCGGCTTTTGATTCCGTTGCGGCGGCCTTATGGTTTGCCTTTGGAGCCGTGCTTATTGAAATGCTCTATGCGGCACTTGCTGTGACTTTGCTTCACCGCATCAAAATTCCTTCGTCATGGAAAAAGAGTGCAGAGTGGACTTTTGTGTTTGGACTCTTGGCCTATGGTGGCTTCGTGCTTTACTCCGAATTTTTCAATGCGCCAAGTCCGACACTAGAAAAAGTATCCTTCTCGGGTAGTGCATTTTTCTTTGGGATGAGTTTGAGTTTTGTAAACCCCTTCCAAGTTCCGTTTTGGATGTTCTGGGGCACCTTGTTGAAGCAGCGCAATATTCTTGAGCAGCACACAAGGGCTGTTGTAATTTATACCGTTAGTGCGGGGTCTGGGGCATTTTTGCTTTTAGCGACCTATGCGATTGTTGGCGGTGAAAATCGTTTGTGGATTAACGCCCATCAGTTTCAATTTATGGTCTTTTATGGCAGCGTATTTTTACTGCTTGGACTTATTCAAGCTTGGCGAAACACTGTGGGTAATCGGAATCGGTCGGGTGTTGAATAAGGTGATAAGTGCCGTGCGCATCGTTTCTACAGCCATAGGTATGGTTGTGGAATAATCCGGAAAGTAATCCGATGTATGCAGCTTTCCCGTAAAACAGTCTTCGAGGTCTGGACAATCACTTTGTTGCGTTGATGTAGTTCCAATCCAGAGCATATACGAACGAATATGCGTCGAAGTACCATAAACCCCGAAATCTTCACCAATCATTTTTGCTGGCATTACCGACAAAGGCATTTTTTTTCCTTGAAAGGCCGACATGAGCATTTTACCCATTTCAGGGGAATTGAAAACCGAAGGAATCGACATGTCCAACAAGGTATATTTCGGATAGTTGGCTTCAGTCAATCCAGCACTTGCTGCAAGTCCATTTCCAATTTCTTCAATCCGCTTGAGAATTTTTATGCGTGAATCCTCGGAATAGGAACGGATGGTCAATTTTAATTCTACCTCTGAAGGAATGATATTTCCAACTGTTCCCCCATGAATGGCACCTACGGTAATGACAGCAGGATCATTCGGTGGTAAGTTTCGGCTTACAATGGATTGCAGTTCTGTGACCAGGTAGGCAGCAAGAAGCACAGGGTCAACCGCGCGAAATGGTTCTGCTCCATGTCCTCCAACTCCTTTTACGGTGATGTTCATCATGTCAACAGCTGCAAAGGCATAGTTGTCGCAAAATCCTACTGTCCCACTCGGTAACTCAGGTGTGTTGTGAAAGGCAATGTTGTAATCTGCTTTGGGTAGTTTTTTAAAATTTTCGGAAGCAACTACAGCGCGTGCACCTTGACCAGTTTCCTCCGAAGATTGGGCTAAAAAAATGACAGTTCCTTTCCACGAATTCTTTTGCTGGATGAGCTGCTCAGCCACTTCAAGCCATGTCGTCATGTGAACATCGTGACCACAGGCATGCATGCGCGCGATGGGTCGGTCAGATTTCATTACGGCACCAGGCGAGAATGGAGATCCCGTTTCTTCGACAATAGGCAAGGCGTCCATGTCGGTGCGGTACATGACCACAGGGCCTTTTCCGTTGTACAGTACACCAGCAAAGGAATGAAATCCGAGAGAATCAACAATGGTGAACCCCGCTTTTGAAAGGATACTCTTTAGGTAGCTTGCGGTATTCGCTTCTTCGCTACTCACCTCTGGGTGACTGTGCAAGTACATGTAGCGCTCTTCTGAAAGCGCAGAAATGTGCTGAGACAAGCCCTTTGATGACAGTGTGCAAAAAAATACCGCCCCGCAGAGTGCGTTGACAAAAGTGCGGTTCACCATTGATTTTTTTATTGCTTAATCATTTGAGCAGAGATCAACAACTGAACTTCTTCTGCCAAGGCAAGACCACCATCCTCTGTGGTTGCATTCCATGTTAAACCAAAATCATTTCTGTTGATGAGCCCTGAAATTTCAAATCCTGCTTTTCTTTGTCCATAAAGGTCAAGTGCAGTTCCTGTGAATTCTGCTTTCAGGGTAATTGGTTTTTCAACGCCTCGAAGTGTGAAATTTCCATCCAAATCGTAGATGTTTCCATCTTTTCTTCGAATTCCTGTGGAAACGAATTTCAATGTTGGGTTGTTTGCAGCATCAAAAAAGTCATTGCTTCTTAAGTGTTCATCGCGGTGATCATTGCGCGTGTTGATTGAAGAAACTTCCGCTTCAAACTCAACTTGCATGTCTGAAAAATCAGTTGCATCTGCGTGCATTGTTGCTTGGTACATATCAAATGTTCCTGAAACATTTGTAATTAACATGTGACGCACTTTGAACATAATTTCACTGTGCATCGGATCGATAGTCCATTGTTGTGTAGGCATATTTATTTTGTTTTTAGGGTGTTAAATTTATCAAGTGCTTCGTCGAAATCAAAATTATTTAGCGAATTACTAATGTCTTTCAAAAGTGCTATTGTTGTTTCATCCAGTTCAACCTTTTCGATCAAGTAGGTACATTGTTCGATAGAAACAGGATCGTTTTGCTCAATGGCTCCATGAAGTTTTTCAAACATATCCGATCGGTCGTCAACGGAAACGCTAATTTTCGTATTTGCCTCGGCCTCTTCTTTTGAAGCAAGGAAAAGGTGTATGCGTTCAAAATAGATGTCCAAAATATTGGCGACCTCTTCCAATTTGTGCTGCAGAATTGGCGTAAAGTTTAAACTACCACTTTTGATATGGGTTTTGAAATCTAAGGTCAGTTGTTGTGCCAATTTATACACTTCAGTAATCCCAATATTCCCACAAACACCAGCTACCGTATGCAAGAGCATTCCCGTTTCATCCAATCTGTTTTGTGTCTGTAACAATTGAGATTTCGCTCTGAAATTGCCATTGTTCTCAATAAAGGTTTTTAAGAGGCGCAAATAAACTTCTTCTTTGCCCGCCGCTCTACGAAGTCCTGCTGCCGTGTCAATTCCTTCAATGATAATCGTTGAAGCATCTTCTTTTTTTACTTCTTTCTTCACTGCTTTTTCTTGTTGAACACCTGCAGTTATTGATTGTGGTGCAAGGAAGCTGCGCAATGTCATGTACAAATGTTCAGGGTCGATGGGCTTGGTGATGTGATCATTCATGCCTGCGGCCAAACTTTTCTCACGTTCACCTTTCATGGCATGCGCTGTCATAGCCAGCACCGGCAATTCTCTGTTCATCTCCTCACGAATTTTTCGACAGGCAGTCAATCCATCCATGATCGGCATTTGAATGTCCATCAGGACAAGGTCATAGGTAGATTCTTTTAACTTTTCAATGGCCTCAGCACCATTCCAAGCGCTTTCACATTCAATCCCAACATCTTTCAACAACTCCAAGGCAAGCTCCATGTTGATTTCATTGTCTTCAACAAGCAACACGCGTTTTCCTTTCAGGTAACTTGCATGGTCGTGGTCGTTTTGTTTCTGTTCCTTGTGCGCAGCTACTTTTTTTCTTCCTAACTGTAAAATTTTATTCACGGAATCGTAGAGCGCAGAAGGATTTACTGGCTTAATGATGAGGCCATCTACCTCCTTGTCTCTGGCTGCTTTTCGCACAGTATCGAGCCCATAAGCGGTAACCATAAGAACGGCAGGAATCTCTCCATCGTGCTGCTTTTTCAGTTCGTGTACCAACTCTAATCCGTCCATACCAGGCATCTGCCAGTCCACCACCAACAAGGAGAAAGGTTGTTTGTCGGCATGACTTTCATATTTTTCAATGGCCTCAGCACCACTTTTCGCAATGGTAACCTCAAAACCGAGGGAAGTCAACATGTCATACAGAACCATCCGTGCACTTTCAGAATCATCAACGAGCAAGGCATGCATTCCTTTGATGTTCTCAATGATCTCGATTTCATTGTCCATATTGTCTTCCAACGAGAAGTAAGCGTTGAAGATAAACTCGGAACCTTCCCCGGATTGACTCTTCACGGACAATTCACCATCCATGAGTTGAACGATGTTACGGCTAATGGCGAGACCAAGACCTGTGCCCCCATATTTTCGCGTAGTCGAAAGATCAGCTTGTTGGAAGGGCTGAAACAGATTCTTAACGGCCTCTTCGCTCAGTCCAATTCCACTGTCTTTGACTGAAAAGCGTAAAATGGCGCCGTAACTCATTTTTTGGACGACATCAATGGTTATTTTTATTTCTCCGCGTTCCGTGAATTTTGCGGCATTGTCGGTTAAGTTCAATAAAACTTGGCGCAAGCGAACACTATCCCCCATGAGTACGGGTGGAATTTTAGGGTCAATGTACGTGACCAGTTCAACCTCTGGCTTTTTTTGCAGTTTAATGTTGACCGTTGCTGCAATGTCAGCAATCAATTCTTCTAAATAAAGGTGTGTAACCTCTAAGGTCAATTTACCCGCCTCAATTTTTGAGAAATCAAGAATGTCATCAATAATGCGCAACAAGTTTTTAGCGGAGGTTTCAATCTTGTTGTTAAAGTCACGCTGCTTTTCATTTAATGGGGTTTTGCTAATGAGGTAGTTCATTCCCAGGATTGCATTCATCGGCGTACGAATCTCATGCGACATATTGGCCAAGAACTCACTTTTCGATTTGTTGGCATTGTCAGCGATTTCGCGTAGTTCAGACATTTGCTGGTAGCGTTCTTCAATCTGTTTGTTTTTTTCATTGATCGAGTCGAGCTGCCTTCCCGCAAAGGAAGCGATCAATCCTAAGAAAAAAGGTGCTGTATCAACTAACCAAAGTGCAGGTGATGCTTTCTGGCAGTCAATTAAATCTTGAATCGAATGACCGCCCATCCCGCGAAATGAACATTCGAATAGGGTCCCAACAATGGGGAATAAGAGCCCCAAGGTCGCGCCCAAAAAGGTGTATTTTTGTTTTTGCGTATAACGCGACTTCGATTGTGCGGTTGGTGTGTTTTTCATCTGATGAACAGTATAGCGCAACGAAATTGCATAAATTCAGCGGAACAATGACCCTTTTCTTGAACCAAAGAATGGTTTTTTATCCACAAATGATGTCAAGAAAATTCTTGGTCAAATGGCGCGAGTTGTAAGTGTCTAATCCCACACTCGTTGAGTGGAGAGCATTGTTTTGGTATTGTTCAAAAGCGGAGAGGACAAATTTTTTCAACCCGTCGATGTCTTCAAAGTCGAAAAATTGACCACTATTCGTCACATCCACGGCCTTATTCAAATCGCCTTTTGCCATGCCAATGGCTAAAATCGGACGTTTTGCGCCGAGGTATTCAAAAAATTTACCGGTCAATATTCCTTTTACGTTTCCCGCATTGTTGGCGACCAAGAGCAAGACTTGTGCACTGCGCTGCATACGAATGCTTTCGGCGTGTGAAACGGAAGGGATTAATGTCAAAAAGGCATCTAGCTGATGTTTTTTAAGGTCGTCAACCACTTGGAAATCTAAAGGACCAACCAGTTTTATTTGAAGTGCATTAGCTATTCCTGGGTTTTCCTTCATGGCACCTTGAAGCGCAGTCCAAAGGGATTTTGGGTTTCGTGCGCTCGGCATTGATCCGAAATGGGCAATAGAAAAAGAGTGGTCGAGGGGAACATCATTCGCATTGAAATCGGGAAAAATATACCCGTTGGTTACGACATGGACGTGGCGTTCGGCGATTTCTTGCAAGCCCTCGGCACAAGCGTCGCTGACAGTAATGACATGATCGGCGCTTTGAAGGACCTTTTTCTCATATTTTTTATGCCGCTTATCGGCCCACTTACCGGGTAACAGTTCGTGGTAAAAGTCAATTTGTGTCCAAGGATCTCTGAAGTCTGCCGCCCAATTTATTTTGGGAAAACGTTGCTTCAATCCCAAGCCAATGAGGTGCATGCTGTGGGGAGGACCTGTTGAAATAATCGTGTCAATTTCAGGATGTACCTTGAGGTAGTTGGCTAAGAAACGCACGCTCGGTTTAATCCAAAAAACACGGGCGTCAGGGACGAAAAGATTTCCGCGAACCCAAATAACCGCTTTTTTTACCAAACCAATTTTTCCTTGATGGGTAAGTCCAGCGCCAATGTTTGGATTGCTTTTTTTACCAAGGTATTTGTGTGGTTCAAATATAGGCCGTCTAACGATGGTCAACTCCTCCGAAACCTCTGATTGCAAGGCGGGATCCATCGTTGGCCAAGTCCCATTTTCCGGACAATAAACATGCAGATTCCAATCATTTTCCTTGAAAAAACGCGACATACGCAACCAGCGATGTACCCCAGCACCTCCTGCTGGAGGCCAATAATAGGTAATCAGCAGTGCTGTGCGCTTCTCCTTCAATGGTCAATTTAGTTTGGAACGAATTTCATCAAGAGCCGCCTTCAATCCATTTGGATTTTTCCCTCCCGCAGTGGCAAAAAATGGTTGTCCACCGCCGCCACCTTGAATGTGCTTGGCTGCTTCCCGAATCATAGCGCTGGCATTGAATCCTTTTGAGGCAATGATGCTGTCACTCACAATAATGCTCAATGTACACTTGTCGCCTTCATTCCCACCAATGACTCCGAGGAAGTTTTCCGTTTCACCTTTCAATTGGAAAAGAATATCCTTGATGGATGCGCCATCGAGTGCTAAGATTTCACCGAGGTAATGCATGTCTCCAATTGGCTGAATCTTTCCCTTCAATTCACCCTTGACATGCATGGCCTTCTCTTTTTGAAGCACTTCAATCTCGCGCTGCAATTGAGCATTTTTGGATTGTAAGTCTTCGACTGCCTTAACGACATCTTTCGGATTTTTCAATGCAGATACAACTTGATCCAAGCGCTCTGCCTTTTCAATGAAATAGTGCTCTGCAGCCGATGAGGTGATGGCTTCAATTCGTCGTATACCAGCCGCAACAGCTGTTTCCGT
>CANGIC010000070.1 GCA_947453795.1 Flavobacteriales bacterium | reverse complement strand
TCAATACTTTCATTTGGTAGAAGTTTGAAACAATCCTCCGATTTACGGAACTTTTTGTTCGCCCCTATGTTTAATTAGAAACAACAATCCATGCCCAAGTCCGGTTATATTTTCACACCATTTGAAGCGCCTGAACAATCTACTTTTGACAAACTGTTTGAAGTGTTCAGTGAGCTGATTACACATACGTCCGGAGATGTAGATGAAGCGTTGGATTGGCTCAACATCCTGGATAAGGAATATTCCTTAACAACAGCGGAATATACGATGGACGACTTCATCGAGGACCTTAAAAAGAAAGGGTTTCTGCGTGAGGAAATTCAACCCGATGGGAATGGCCAGTTGTCCATTACCGCTAAAACGGAACGGGTGCTTCGAAAAAATGCAATGGAGCAAATTTTTGGGAAGATTCGAAAAAGCGGTGCGGGCAACCACAGATCAAAAAAGAGTGGTCAAGGTGATGAATTGACCGGTGAGTTTCGCGATTTTCAATTCGGCGATTCTATTGAAAACATTTCAATCACGGAGAGTTTGAAAAATGCGCAAGTGAATCATGGCATTGGCGATTTTCGGCTAACAGAGCAAGACTTGGTCGTGGAAGATACGCACCACAAATCGCAGATGAGTACCGTACTGATGATTGATATTAGTCATAGTATGATTTTGTATGGTGAAGACCGAATTACCCCTGCAAAGAAAGTAGCGATGGCCCTTGCCGAACTCATCACGACTTCCTATCCCAAAGACACCTTGGATGTGATTGTATTTGGAAATGATGCCTGGCCCATCAAAATTAAAGACCTACCTTATCTCCAAGTAGGCCCTTACCACACCAACACGGTGGCTGGCTTAGAACTGGCATTGGACATCTTGCGCAGAAAACGGAATACAAACAAACAGATTTTCATGATTACCGATGGAAAGCCGAGTTGCCTTCGGATGCCTGATGGCCAATACTACAAAAACAGCAATGGACTTGATCAGTACATCGTGGAAAAGTGCTACAACATGGCTGCCCAAGCGCGGAAAATGCACATTCCGATCACCACATTTATGATTGCTCAAGACCCCTATTTGCAATCATTTATTGAGGAATTCACAAAATCAAACAAAGGGAAAGCATTTTATACGGGTTTAAAAGGACTCGGAGAAATGATTTTTCATGATTACGAAACAAACAGAAAAAAACGAATTAACTAATTCTATGAATTCAACAATCAACACACTGGGTGCTTTGAAAACAGCCGGATACGCGTCGAAAAGCATCAAAACTGAACTGCGCGACAATTTAATTGCGGCCTTAAAAGCTGGGGAAACAACCTTCCCTGGTATGCACGGCTATGAACAAACGGTGATTCCTCAATTGGAGCGTGCCCTTCTTTCAAAACACAATATCAATTTATTGGGTTTGCGCGGACAAGGAAAAACCCGAATCGCTCGGTTGATGGTGAATTTATTGGATGAATACATTCCAGTGGTTGAAGGCAGTGAAATGAATGATGATCCTTTGAGTCCAATTAGTCGCTTTGCCCGTGATCTCATCACCGAAAAAGGAGATGACACGCCGATCACTTGGATGCACCGTTCGGAACGATTTTTCGAAAAACTAGCGACGCCAGATGTGACCATTGCCGATCTCATTGGGGATATTGATCCGATAAAAGCGGCCAATTTAAAACTCAATTATTCCGATGAACGCGTGCTACATTACGGCATGATTCCGCGCGCCAACCGTTGCATTTTTGTAATCAATGAATTGCCCGATTTGCAAGCGCGCATTCAAGTTGCGTTGTTCAACATCTTGGAGGAGGGCGACATTCAAATCCGCGGATTTAAGTTACGACTACCCCTTGACCTTCAGTTTGTATTTACCGCGAATCCGGAAGATTATACCAATAGAGGCAGCATCGTTACGCCACTAAAAGACCGCATCGGATCTCAAATATTGACACATTATTCTGCCGACATTAAAACGGCCAAAACGATTACACATCAAGAAGCGGAGAAGTTAGAAAATCGCCATTGCAAGGTGCACATTCCCGAATTGGCCAAAGACATTCTTGAGCAAGTCGCATTTGAAGCACGCGAAAGCGAGTACATTGACGCGAAGAGTGGTGTCAGTGCGCGAATGAGCATCACAGCGTATGAAAATTTGGTGAGTACCGCCGAACGACGCGCCATCTTGAATAACGAGGATGAAACAACCGTTCGATTTAGTGATTTGATTGGAATGATTCCATCGATTACGGGTAAGGTAGAGCTTGTTTATGAAGGCGAACAGGAAGGTACCGCATTTGTCGCCAACCACCTCATTAGTGAAGCAACGAAAACATTGTTCTTGACTTATTTCCCGAAAATTGAAAAGCTTAAAAAACAAGATCAAGAAACGCCTTATGATGAGGTGCTGAATTGGTTTTTTGAAGCCAACGCATTTGAATTGGCGGATGAAGCAAGTGAAGAGTCCTATTTAAACGCGTTGAATGCCATTGACCCATTGAAGAAATTGATTAAAAAATACCAACCGAATGTTGCACCCGTGGATTCGCCATTTTTGATGGAATTCGTGCTTTGGGCTTTAGTCGAATTGAAACAATTATCTAAGCGAAGAACTGCGGATGGACTGTCATTCAATGACATCTATGACAACATGATCAAAGGTTTGTAAGGTACGACAAACATGTAAAGGGGATCTTTCCAAATTGGATTGATCCTCTTTTTATTTCATTAGAAAACCAATTTAACGCACAACCTGATGCCTGGAAACCGACTGATTGCCAACATTCCATGCTACCCCGAAACCATTCGAACTTATTCTAATCGACATAGATGCTTTCGGCATTCCATATTTCGCATGGTGCTTATGAATCGCGTAAGCTGTTAAATCAAACAACAACAAAAATCCTCCTTGCATCAATAAGCTATTTCCGTATCCGTTGTATTGCGCTTGTTTGTCAACATTCTTTGCGGCCATGTTACGCAACAAAAGACCACTCCCCATGTAAACAACATCTAGACCTGTATTCACTAAAAAAATGTTTTCTGTCTTGCGTTGCAATCGCATTGTTTCGGTTAAATTTTGGGGTGGAATCTCATTTTTTGCTTTTATATATCCCGGAATAGCGAGTCCGAGATTCACAACATTCCACATCACATTCATTTGATGAAAATAATGTGCTTCACCACTTGGCACCTTAGCCCAACCTATTCCACTCACGATGAAGTTGGCTGTTGCCCAACTACCTAGCCCAATCATCAACCGTTGGTCAATTCTCGATTTTTCTTCATTGAATTGGTTCAGCGGTTGGGCAAAAGAAACACTTGGAATAAAAACGAGAAAAAAAAGAAAATGCTTCATCTCTGTTTTGGTTTTGGTTATACTTTCTTGAATTGACTTGATCATGGCTATTTATTTAACCAAACAAGTTCAAGCTCCGTTGGTTCTTGCATTCTTTCGGCAAGTTTAAAATAGCGTTCAGAAAGTGAGGATAAAAAATCTTGTGCGCGTTTACCCTCCTCATTCAATCCAATTAACTGATCAATTTTCCAGGTTTTTACGAGATGATCAATAATCCCCGCATAATCAAAGCTCGTGTAAACACCTATTTTTTGGGTGATGTTTACATAATTTAAGTAGTGTTTTTTCTCCGTCCCAAAGTCCATCAGATTTGCTGGCATGATGATTTTCTTTTTCATCATGGACACAAAGGCAGCTAAAGCACCATTTGGGTCAGATTCAAAAATTTTACCCATAAAAAACTTATACGCTTTTTCATGCAGGGCCTCTTCCCCCGCAATGGTATTGCATATTTTTGCCAATGCAGGATCCCCAGATCTATGGGCAAGCTTCCCTGTATTCATGTGGGTAATTTTTGTCGCGCGCTCTTGAAAGGAGGTGTAAATCAAACCATTGTAAGGATCGCCATCCGTTTGAAGATCGATGCCATTGTGGAGCAATTGCTGAATGGATTTCTCCACTACCTTCATGTCAACCCTTCCGCTCAAGTACAAATATTTATTCAAAAGATCACCGTGTCTGTTTTCCTCTGCCGTCCACAACCTAGACCATCGCGCCCATGCTCCAGTACTTGCCACATTTCGCTCTTCGTTCACTCCTTTTAAGAGGTTAAAAAACGTTTGATAGCTGGGCAATGCTTCTTCCGTAATCATATTGCCGACAAGTGAAACCAAAACCGTATCGGGAACATTCGCAATGCTTTTTTGGAGAAGTTGAATTTTGTCGGTGAAATTGGGATCAGCAAAATCAGGTAAAAAATCAGTCGGTTGCCAACAGTCTTCGGGAACTTTCATCTTTTCATTTATGAATTCCTCCACATAATGTTCGACGGATTTAATCACCTCCATTTTTTCATCAAACCCCATTTTTTTTTCAGATTATTGAATCGCTTTTTCTTTTTACGAAAATACCTTTAATTAAAGGATTACAGGTGATTTAAATGAAGTGCCGAGGTTTTTAGTTCAGCTGGCGTGGGCTAAAATCAAAGTGTCTCCTTTGCGCTGTTGGCAACCATAGAATTGATGACAAGAATTTCATCTTGATTCAAATAGCGCCATTTACCGACGGGAACATCGAGTGTGATATTCATAATGCGCACACGCTTTAATTTGGTGACCCGGTAATCGAGGAACTCACACATCCGGCGGATCTGTCGATTCAATCCTTGAGTGAGTATGATGGTAAAGGTATAGGTGCCGTTTTGTTTCACATAGCACTTGCGGGTGATCGTTTCTAAGATAGGAACTCCCTCGCTCATTTTATGGATGAAGGCCTTGGTGATGGGTTTATTCACCGTAACCTCATATTCTTTCTCGTGATTGTTGCGCGCACGCAAAATTTTATTGACGATGTCCCCATCATTGGTGAGGAAAATCAATCCTTCACTGGGTTTATCTAATCTCCCAATGGGAAAAATGCGTTTTGGGTAGTTGATGAAATCAATGATATTGTCTTTCTCACGGATTGTATCCGTAGTACATACGATGCCGACGGGTTTATTGAAGGCGATGTACACAAAGTCTTTTTGTGGTTCGAGTATATTTTTCCCATCCACACTCACCACGTCACCGGGCAGGACTTTCGTTCCCTTTTCTGGAATGACCCCATTGATCCGAACACGACCTTCATCAATGAGTTTATCCGAAGCGCGTCTTGAGCAGTAACCTACTTCACTGAGGTATTTATTGATGCGGGTAGCTTCGTTGGAATCCATGGGTTAAGATATGACAGGATAAAAGTAAGCTTATCTCACAAATCCTCAATGAGTTTTAAAGCATATCTCGGCTTACAAAGAAAGGATTTTTTGAACGAGAAAAGTCACCAATGCCCTACTCCACTTGTTTCTATCTCTTTTTCTTGGGCTTACCGTACTTTTCTTGCATGGCTTTTTTATGGTCGTAACGCACGTTAACTTTTTTGTTTTTCGCTTTTTTCTCATGAAAAGAATCACCTCTATTTTCGCGTGAAGGCAATTTGATGGCTTTACCAGGAATGGCAATTTTTGGCTTCTCAAATTCCATCATTTCATCCGTAAACACTACAGCATCCTCCACGTCCGTGAATAACAACTGTCGTTGCATGAGTTCTTGGATAGCCAAAAGCGCGGGTTCATCTTTTTCCGAAACAAAGGTGATCGCAATTCCATTTTTATCGGCCCTACCCGTTCGTCCGATGCGGTGGATATAGTTTTCAGGACTTTCAGGAATATCAAAGTTGATGACATGTGATACATCGGTGACATCAATACCACGTGCTATTAAATCTGTCGCAATCAACACACGAATCGCACCTGTTTGAAAATTTTGCACCATATCGAAGCGGAAATTCTGTGCTTTATTGGAGTGAATAACACCTAAAACAGCTGTGAATTCACTTTTAATTTCCTCGAACAACAAATCGGCTAAAGTACGCGAAGAAACAAATACTAAAATTTTTGAGTTTGGTTCTGTCTGTTCAATAAGATGACGCAATAAGGCCACTTTAGACAGGAAATTCGGCACATGGTAACCCGTTTGGTCAATTTTATCCAATGGCAATCCCGCGCGTGCAGCTTCTACACGCACTGGAGTGATCAAATAGTCATCAAGAAACAAAGAAACATCTTCTGAAAGGGTAGCCGAAAAAACCATGTGCTGTCTTTTGGCAGGTAAAAATTCAAAAATCTGCAGAAGTTGGGGTCTAAATCCTAAGCTAAGCGTTTCATCCACCTCGTCAATTACCACTTTTTTAATGTGTTTCAATTGCAGTGAACCGCTTCTCGCTAAATCAAGCACTCGTCCTGGTGTTCCAACGAGGATATCCAATCCTTGCAATACCATACTCGCTTGGGTGTTTATGTTCGCGCCGCCATACACACCGCCAACAGCGACATTCATGTGCGACGATAACCTCTCCGCTTCACTCACCACCTGCGCGACCAATTCCCTGGTAGGTACAATGATCAAAATCTGAGGATGAGGATCTTTTGAAAATTTCCACATACATAAACATGGAAGCAAATAAGCCAACGTTTTTCCCGTTCCTGTCTGCGCTATTCCAATCGTGTCCTTACCCGACATCATCACGTTAAAACCTGCGGCTTGAATGGTTGTTGGTGTTTGATAACCTAAATCATCCAAGGCATTCCACAGTGGTTTTTTCAAATTTAAATCGCGAAATGTCATAGAAACTATTTTCCGCAAAGTTAAGGAGAGATTGTTGATTGCCTTGCATTTATTTTGACTGAAAAAAAACTGCAGAAAAGAAGGGTCTCCACCCCCACTTTTAGCCAAGATTTTAGAAAGTTCATTCTGTTTTGTCTCCTTGATGTGGTAAAACAGAAATGATCAATAGGATGATGATTAAAAAAGTTAAACTTTCTTTTATTGGCAAATTCCACCAGTGAATCGAATCTAATTCGTTCCGAAGGTATTTAGCTCACCGTTTTGCATTTCGCGGTATTTCACAGCGATGTACGCCAACAAGATCCGCATGGTATCGAAGGCATGTTCAGATTCTGCACTGATTTCCTTTTTCTGTAATCGCAGCAGCAACTTCATATACAGCGCTTGAAAAGCGACCTCTATGTTGTTTTTGTCCTTCAGGTTGGAGCGTTGCTTGAATTCTTCGATGATTGGTTCGGCAGCAGCATAAAGCCCAGCGTACTTTTCATCTTTCAAGAGATTCAGCAAGGTATTGTGTAAGTAAGAAATCTCTACAAGAATATCTTTTAAGTCGTGAAGATGTCCTTGTTTTTCGATGCGTTCCGCTTTCATTGATCGAATCAACGCTTTGTACCAATCCCGGTATTGCTCCACAAAGGAAGCATCTGGAAGCTGAGGCCTTACGTATTGATCAATGATTTGGTCAAGATTGAATTCATAGGCACGAATCAAATCCTCCACCTGAAACATGTAAAGCAAATATTCCGCAATGTTTTCGCTGCGTTTCTGTCGGGCGATGAGCATGGCTTACTTCATGTCCTTTTCGATGTCTTCCTGGTGCTGATTGAGAAAAGCACAGAACTCTTTCGTCACATCCATGGAACCGTTGATGTAATTGATTTGTCCGCCCGCACCATGAATCAACAGGATATCGATGTTGTTTTCTTCGCTGAATTTCTTTCCAAATGTTTCAATCTTTTTTGAAATCACTTCCAATTTCTCCATCGTTTCTTTTTCCAACTTGGCGCCTTGCGTTTGTTGGTATTGCATCAAGTCAGATTCCATTTGCTGCACTTTCTGCTGAATTTGAACGGTCTCATTTTCCGAAAGCAAGCCAGAACGCAGACGCTCCTCATTGCGGTACACGTAGCTCTGAAATTCTTTTGTGCGGCGATCTACTTCACTTTGAAAAGCTTTTTGTTTTTTGGTCACGATGGCATCCTGTTCTTTATAATACGTGAAAAGCGTTTTCAAACTATCGCTGTTGTAGTAAGCGATTTTTAATCCCTTCATATCGCGGGTTTCCACTTTAGGAACCGTATTTTCCTTTTTCACTTCTTTTTGTCCACAAGCCACGAGCAGTGCCATGCTCATCACCACAAGAATTCCTTTTTTCATTGTATTCATTATCCGTTCTTTTTTTGAAATGCCAACTCCCAATCACTGCGCATCTCGACGAATCGTTTTAGGCAATTCGTCAGTAAATCAGGGGTAATCATTGCTTCAATCTCTTCGAGGGAATTGACATCCAATTCTCCAATTTTAAAAAGCTGCTCAAACTGACCCAACTCAATTTTCACAATGTACTTCGCATTGTAATTCAAGATGGAGATTCGATATCGTTCGTGTGGTACTTCTTTGATTAAGCGCATAGGAACAAAAATACGATTTTCGATTGATGATGGCAAAAAAAGTCCAACTCAGTAGCCACAAGATGGATTAGATGGCAATCGCAATATCTGGATCGATGTATTCCTTGAAAATAAAAGGAACCTTCACCATGTAGGCGTAGTCCTGCCCGACCTCATACATGTCTTCATCGGATTGGCGGTAATACCATTCCACATGCACCTCTTTGCCCGCCTCAGACAATTCGTTGAGTTTATAGAGTAAAAAGAGTATTCGTTTTGAAGAGGAGATATTGAAATATTCGAGATCAATTTTGACCACAGTATTGGCCAAGGGATTTAGCAGATATCCTTCAAACCAGTTCAGAATCGGCAGCCAAAATTCATCGGCTTGATCAGGAATCGAACGGCCACGTATTTCCATCACACCTGAAATCGCATCAAAATGGATTTTAGGCGTTTGCGGAGATGCATCTATGACTAACGTTTTCATTTGGGCCTTTCGAAATTGGTTTAGCGCATTCTGTTTCATGTATTTCATCAGGTAATTTCCTGCTCGACATGCCACATACAGCGTCAATCTCTAAAACGAAAATACTCTTTTTTCGAATAAATAACACCTTTCATCGAACAAAATGTGGTTTTCACGAAACATTTACTTTTGAACCAAAGAATGAAATCGCCATTTTCATGCAATAATCCTCACGCAATTTTTTCACATCTTTGTGAGGATGGATCTTTCTGAAAAATACCAAATTGTGAATACGCTTGGAAATCAAGCTGTACGAAAGTTCGGAACCGTTTTTTTGGTTGAGCGCCGGAGTGACGGCAAACAACTGGTCATGAAACATATTCAAATCGATGCTAAGGAATCACACCTGATCGAACGTGCGAGGCGTGAAGCCACATTTACCTTTCAAGTTGTTGGGCTGCCGGTTATTGTTGAAGAGATGCAAACCGAAAAAGAACTCGCGTTAATCAAGGAATATGTGCCAGGAACTCCCTTGGATAACTATTGGCAATCCATCCCGAAAAAAGAGCGAATCAGCGAATTAATTAAAATTTTGCATGTCCTAGAGCCACTATTCAATGTTTTGAAGGAAAACGGAATCGTTCATTGCGATATAAAGCCATCCAACATCCTTATTCACAAAAACAATGCGCACATTGAAGCTCAACTCATCGACTTCGGACTAGCTATTCGACAACATGAAGATAAACGGTTTAAAATGCTTTTTCCGCTGGGCTTTGCATCTCCAGAACTGCTATTAAATCGATTGAATTGTGTGGACCACACCTCAGACTTGTTTGCTTTAGGGATTACCATTTGGAAGCTCTTTGTTGGCCAATTGCCATTAACGCATCCCAATCCGAGCATCTTTACAAATTTGCAACTCACCTATCCCCTTCCCGATCATTCAAATCTTCCCAAGGGACTCTATCCCATCATCCAAAAGATGTGTTACAAGCACCAATTCAAAACAGCGCCCAACCGAATGAATACGCTTGAGGTAAATGCATTATTGGGTGAGGCAAGGCAGCACAGATACCAATCCTTAGCGGATGTCATTGTAGAACTTGAACGATTGCCCCAAAGGAAAAGTTGGTGGCCGTTTTAATAAAAATCTTTGCGGAAACCTAAGCTAAAGCTAAAGAGCAACGGAGCATAAAGCGTTGTGCTTTGAGCGGTTGCATTGCTCGCTGTGGAAAGAATCATATAGGCCAAATTCATATCCAGATAAAGCGTCCCGATTCCGGCGAATGTATTTTTCACACCTCCTCCTAGCCCAAAGCCAAGGTTGAAAATTGACCCTTTTGATATTTCGCTAGTAGGTAATTCGTACTTGGCCTGATCGTAATCGCCATATTTTCGTTTCACTGAATTGATGGCAAGCATTACCGTACTCCCCCCATAAGCGCCAAACCCACTGTCGTAGCCGTTGCCAATATAATAGCGTGTCCCGCCTTCAATGATCGTATAATTGAATGTAGACGAATACTGAATTGTTTGGATGTATGGATTTGTTGCTAAATCAACGGCGGTAACATAGGTAGATCCTGGTACAGGTTCTTTTTGTCGCGCATACAATGAAAGCCGTGCATACAATGAAATTTGATCATTGCGAGGTATTTCACCACCAAAGTGCATCCCAATGTATGGTTTCGGAATGCCAAAACCCTTTAATACGCTCATTCCTCCAGAAAGGCCAAATTGAGCTTGAGCTGCATGTGCGCCAATCAAAAGAATGACGATGACCACTAACTGTTTTACTTTTCCAACCATTTCGGTGACTTTTTTAATATCTCTTCAAACACCACACAATCTTCATCGTGAGCTCCAGGAAGGTAACCAATGCTCATTAAAAATTCATTGACAATCTCCCCACCTACAAATGTAAAGGTCTTTTTGAACAATTTGGTCCATTCTTCACGAGATTTTGGATGATTCGTGCTTAACCATGCATCAAAAGACCCATATTCGTCAATTAATTTAAGAAAAACCTGTGCATTGATTACTGCTGCACGCACCTTCAACTTGTTACGAATTATTCCCTGATCTGACATTAGTCGTTGAATATCTACCTCCGTATACGCAGCCACCGTTCGAATGTCAAATTGGGAATACGCAGACCTAAAATTGTCTTGCTTCTTTAGAATCGTAGTCCAAGACAATCCCGCCTGGTTGATTTCCAAGATCAAGCGACAAAAAAGCGCGGAATCATCACGAACAGGAAATCCATAATCATGCGCGTGATAGTGCCTATGTACGCTTGATTCTGGTTCATTTTGGGAAAAAGTGCAATAGCTCATGACTCGAATTGGACCTTAAAGTAAGTTATTTATACCGAATTCATTGAAATTTAGCATTCACTTTCGATGTGCCTTTAAAAATTGTATGATATTTGCAAAATTAGAGCGCCATGCAAAAACAGGTCTATTTTTCGGTCGTCATCGCAGCCATCTCCTTCATAACAGTGAAGAAGATTCAACAAGCCAGTATTGACCATTACCATTTTTTGCGTGAAATTTTTCAAAAGGACGGCTGGTTCGATTTTGACCACCCCTCATGTACCCTAAATCTTCCTTTT
>CANGIC010000069.1 GCA_947453795.1 Flavobacteriales bacterium | reverse complement strand
TCTGCCGGTAAAACTGGAAGATAATATTCTGACGATTCAAGTACCCTCTCATTTCTTTTATGAGTGGCTTGAAGAGCATTATATTACCCTTCTGAAGAAAGTGATTAAAAAGGAACTTGGAGCTGAAGGCACCCTTGAGTACAGTATCGTAATGGAAAATACCGCTACGAATTCCACTCCTTACACTGTGAAGTTGCCAGCATTGAACAGAAAATCTGTGAAAAATGCGCCGGTGACGATGCCAATCAACCTGAATGAGAATCAAATTCGCAATCCATTCATTATTCCTGGATTGAAAAAGGTGAATGTGGATTCAAACTTAAATCCTTCGTATTCATTTGAAAACTTCATCGAAGGAGATTGCAACCGTTTGGCACGTGCTTCCGGTTATGCAGTAGCCAACAAACCAGGTGGAACGGCTTTCAATCCATTGTTGATTTACGGTGGTGTTGGGCTTGGTAAAACGCATCTTGCACATGCCATTGGTATTGCCATTAAAAATCAAACACCGAACAAAACGGTTTTATATGTGGGTTCTGAAAAATTTGCGCATCAGTTCATCGATGCCTTGAAGAACCACACAACGAATGACTTCATCCATTTTTATCAAATGATTGATGTGTTGATCATTGACGACGTTCAGTTCTTCTCGGGTAAAGAGAAAACTCAAGACGTTTTCTTCCACATTTTCAATCACTTGCACCAAAATGGAAAACAAATTATCCTTACATCGGATAAGCCACCGGTTGAAATGCAAGGAATGGAGCAACGCCTTCTTTCTCGTTTCAAATGGGGACTTTCGGCAGATTTAGGTACGCCAGATCTTGAAACGCGTATCGCCATCCTTGAAAAGAAGATGTACGGAAACGGAATCGACCTTCCACGCGATGTGGTAGAATACCTTGCGTATTCAATCAACACGAATGTGCGTGAGATGGAGGGTGCGTTGAATACGCTTTTGGCGCAAGCATCACTCAACAAGAAAGCCATCACGCTCGAATTGGCGAAGCAAATGGTTGACAAGTTTGTGAAGAATACAGCGCGCGAAGTGTCTATTGAGTACATCCAAAAAGTGGTGTGTGACTATTTCGATTTGCCAATTGAAATGCTGAAAAGCAAGACAAGAAAGCGCGAGGTGGTTCAAGCTCGCCAAATCTCGATGTTCTTCTCCAAGAAAATGACGAAATCTTCGTTGGCAAACATCGGAGCACACTGCGGAGGTAAAGACCACGCAACAGTACTTCATGCATGCCGCACGGTGATGAACCTTTCTGAGACGGACAAACAGTTCCGCGCTTACTTGGAAGACCTAGAAAAGAAGTTGACTATTCAATAATTGAATTTCAGATAAAACGAGAAGTCCGCTATATGGCGGACTTTTTTTTTGCGTGAAGGTTGCCTTTTTTATGACGAATTGGTTCATTCCCCCGAGCCGAAGCACGAGTAACCTATTGCGTAATAAAACTCAACGACGCGGCCAAATATGCCTCATAGCCCATCACAAAAGGAGTGTCCTCGTGATCGCCACCGGGAACGCGCACCGCAGTTTTGGAAGGTCCGCCATAGTTGGCAAATACGATTTCGCCATGTTTGTCAATGGCCAAGAAGGTATCGGCTTTGCCGTGAATCCATAGCAATGGAACCGTGGCTTTCTGGATTTCAATGGCATTGTCGACCTTCAAGCTCACGAAATAACTCGCTGGAAAGGCCAGGACCGATGCGTCTTGGATCATTTTTTCTGCTGAAGCAAAAGGTGCTTCCAAAATGATCTTGCTTGGCTGCATCTCGAAGTCATTGGGATTGCCTGCCACTTGACATACGGATGCTGTCCCCAAAGAGAATCCAAACATCACAAGTCGGTCGTTGGTCAGGCCATTGGCTTTTAGCCATTTTAAGGCGCCATTCACGGCTTCATACATGTTTTGCTCTGTAGGTGAGCCGTCAGATAATCCATAACCTGGATAATCGATCATCAATACACCATAGCGATGTGTTCCACCAAGGTGGCTGTACAATTTTTGGCGCGGCCAGTAAAAATCATTGTGATCAGCCGTTCCGTGACAGTATAAAATCACAGTATCTGTGGCGATTCGACTGATTTCTCCCGTGTAAATGGCAGAAATCATGAAGGGCTGTTCACCCGCACCATTGGAAATGTCGAATTGAAACACATGTGTCATGGAATCTTCAATATGATAAGCATTACCAACATCGAGTGTGGTACGTCCCGTGTAATTGTCCAGCTTGTATTCGGTGATGGAGTTGTCGTTTCCAAAAAGGAATGAATCCAGACGCTTGCGGCATGCCGTAAATACGATCAACGGCAACAAAAGGTAAATGAGCTTCTTCATAATTACAAACGGTAAGTTACACTGAAAAATGCGCCTAGACCGCCTCTTTTTCCGAAGGGGCTGACATAGTCGACGATAATGTTTTGATTCGAAAGGTACGGGGTGAGAAACTTCACTTCGAGATTGTAGTTCCAATGTCCACGTTCAAAGGTATGTCCCACTTGTGGACTGAAAACCAAACGATTTTCTTGTTTTAATCCAAGTGTCATCGTTCCTTTTAACTGGAACCAATTGCTGAATCCAACATAGAAGAAGTTTGTGTGTCTATCTGCATGTGAACTACTTAAATGACTCGCTCCATCCTTGAAACCGGATGAGGTTTTTCGTTCAAAATAATTCCAGTAGAAATTGGCATCGAGTTGTGGCCAAAGTCCCGCATTTTTTTCAAAACGATCGAACAGGAAATTGATGCCCGGACTCACCGTCGCACCCATATTTTTTTGTTTCCAAAACTGCAATGTACAACCAGCGTCGAATTGAAATACACCAAAAATGGCAGCAGTCGGATATAGATTTCCATAAACAGTGAGGTCTTGCTTCACCCCATAGCCATACCCCAAGGTCGTGTTAGGGATGGGAATCGTTGCTACACCTGGAACCTTCAGCATGGCCCCGCCCAAAGAGGCAGATACCGCATGCTCCTTATAGGCCAGTGGTTTAACGAAATGCGACGGAGCACAAGCGCCCAAAACGAAGATCGTAGTGATGAGATAGAATAGTTGTTTCATGTCGTTAATAGCTTAAAAACTCAAATTGTCCATTACGCACGTGCAAGGTATCGCTAAATCCTGTACGAGAGAAGTCGGCTTGGAAAAATCCACTCATTTTATTGTTTGTGGTGTCATGTGCACTGATGGAATAGCTTCCATTAGCGCTGTTTAAATAGTAAACGCCATTTTTCGCTGCATAGGAACCTGCGCTAGTCAATGGATATGTACCAACGATTCCTGTATTTCCCAAGGCAATTTGGAAAGACAAACTGTCATTTGCCATCAGTAAGGACCAATTTCCGCCTGCAAAGGACAATGACTTTGAGGTCATACTTATGGGAATGCCGTTGCATTCGACATAGAGCAAGGGGATTTCAACGGGAACACATGGCGGGCAATTCCCACCACAATCAACACCTGTTTCCCCTGCATCCAAAAAGCCGTTTTCACAGGGTGCCTTCACGGGCTTTTCTTCCTTGCACGCTGAAAAAATGAGTAATATTGCAGGAAAGACAAGAAAAATAACGTGCTTCGTCATGGCTACGAAGATACGAAAAGTGACAGATAGCAGAGGGGGATGAATGTAAAAACGACCTATAAAACAGTACAAGGCATTTCGGAAGGATTGTACCGCGAGAAAGGTTCGAAATTCATCGCGTATGCTGCGCCATGTTCATCAGAATCACAAGCAAAAGAATTGTTGGAGTCTTGGCGTAAAGCACATCATCAGGCCCGACATGTGTGCTATGCGTATCGCTTTGGACCGGAAGGATTGATTTTTCGGGCAAACGACGATGGCGAACCAGGAAATTCTGCGGGTACTCCCATTTTAGGTCAGCTACAATCTTTTGAAATTACGGATGTACTTGTTGGTGTGGTGCGTTATTTTGGAGGAACAAAATTGGGCGTTGGCGGATTGGTTCAGGCCTACAAAACAGCGGCGCGTGATGCCCTAGAAAACGGGGTGATTATCGAAAAAGAAGTGCAAAAGCAGATTCTTTTGTCCTTTCCGATGGCGCAGATGCCCTTCGTGATGCACGCGCTGAAGCAGCTCAGTGTGGAAATCATTTCGAGAGATTTTTCTGATCGCTGTGAAATTCAACTTGCCTTGCCCATAGCCACTTCTGAACATTTACTTTCTGAACTTTCGACACTACCATCGGTTGAAATTGTACCACTTTAACGACACATTTACATGGATATCCTAGAGAAACTAACCTCAATACGCGCTGCATCAGGAAATGAAGCACCAATGAAGGAGTACTTATTAAACTACGTGGCAGCGCATTCGTCTTCGTGGAAGGTCGCACCAAAAATTATTCAAGGTCAAGGATTTCAAGATTGTGTCATCTTGATCTTTGGTCAACCGCGCACAGCCATCTACGCGCACATCGACAGTATTGGATTTACCGTGGGGTATGACAATGCGTTGATCCGCATCGGTGGACCGAAAGTGGGGGAGGAAGAGATTTTCTTGGTGGGTTCGGATTCAAGGGGAGAAATAGAGGCAGAATTGATGGTGATTGAAAATGAGGACGAGAGCATTTCCTTAAAATGCATTTTTGAACGCGAAATCGATCGAGGCACAAACTTGACCTTTAAACCCAATTTTCGAGAAACGGATGACTATGTTCAATCTCCGTATTTGGACAACCGTTTGGGCGTTTGGTCAGCATTGAAGGTGGCAGAAACTCTAGAGCATGGAGCAATTGTGTTTTCAACGTATGAGGAACACGGTGGGAATTCTGTAGGATTTTGTGCACACTATCTGATGGAAAATTACGGCATTTATCAGTCCTTGGTTTCTGATATTACCTTGGTGACTGACGGTGTTGGTCACGGTGGAGGCGTAGCCATTTCTATGCGGGATGGCAGTATTCCGCGACGTAGTTATTTGAACAAGGTTATTGATTTAGCGGATGCTTCAGGTATTCACTACCAACTTGAGGTGGAATCGGGTGGGGGCAGTGATGGCACGACGCTACAGCGTTCACATCTCCCTATTGATTGGTTGTTTATTGGCGCACCTGAAGATCATGTTCATACGCCTAATGAGCTGGTTTACAAGTTTGATATCATGTGTATGGTAGAGATGTATCGGTTTTTAATGGTTAATTTGTAGGAAATATTTGCATTCGAATGGAAAAGCACTCAATCTGCCAGCTCTATAAGTACGATCATGAAATGTACTTCTTGACAAAAGATTCGCCCGAAAATTTTGCGGTTGATTTTAAAAATCATACTGAAGACAGCGATTATGTCTCATGGCTCAACTTTCATGATCTGTCAAACAAAGCGGCAATAGAAACCTTATGCAACAATTTGGACATTGACCGCTTGACCTATGACGATATCAATTCGCCACAGAAACGGCCTAAACTTGAGGAGTACGACAATTATATCTTCTTTACGGTCAAATCGGCTGTGCCTGCAGAGAACGATACTTTTTCGATGCATCAAGAACAAATCAGTTTTATTCTGGGTAAGCATTATTTGATTTCGTTCCAAGCGAAAAGTTCAGATCACTTTAAAGAAGTGCGCGGTCGAATAGAACAAAAGCGAGGGAAAATTAGAATGAAAGGACCCGATTTTCTTTTGTTTCGCATGCTTGAAGCCATAGTTGACAATTATTTTGAGGTCCTAGAGTCAATTACCGCCGAGATTGTATTGATTGATAACAAGCTCAGAAACAGCGAAGAGAAAGGCAACTTAAAATCGATAGAATCTGAAAAAAGACGATTAATCGAATTGCGGAAGATTGCCTTGCCTTTAAAAGATATTGCATCTCACCTCGAGAAAGTGCAGACTGTCTTTTTGGAAAATGAAAACCATCCCTATTTTGCGGATTTAAAAGAACAATGTTTATCTGTCCTAGAGGAAATCGATGCGAACAAACAGATTCTGGATGGGATGACCAATTTGTATTATGCCGTTCAAGGGCAGAAGATGAATGACATTATGCGCGTACTGACAGTGGCTTCAACCATTTTTATGCCTTTGACCTTCATCGTAGGAGTGTATGGAATGAATTTCAAGAATATATACCTCATAGAGGAAACCCGATATGGCTATTCTATTATTTGGGGAATAATGGTTTTAGTAACGCTTTCTCTGCTCTACTTCTCATTTAGAAAAGGGTGGCTGAAAAGGAAATAAAAAACGCGCTGAAGTAATCCGCGCGTTTTTAACTTTTAGATTAAATAGGTAAACACCTATACCATTACTTTCGGAGCGGCAGCTTTAATTTCGTCACTTGTTTCTGCTGCGTATTTCTCAAAGTTCTTCACGAATTTGGCAGCGAGCTTATTCGCTGTGTCGTCATAAGCCGCTTGATCTGCCCATGTTGAACGTGGATTTAAGATTTCAGAAGGAACATTTTCGCAGCTTGTGGGAACGGCTAAATCAAAAATTGGTAAAGTTTCGTAAGTCACATTGTCCAATTTCCCTGTCAATGCAGCGGTAATCATCGAACGGGTGTGTGATAACTTCATGCGGTGTCCAACACCGTAAGATCCACCTGTCCAACCGGTATTGATGAGCCATACTTTAATGTCTGTCCCGTTCAATTTGTCACCTAAAAGGGTAGCGTATTTTGCAGGGTGAAGGGGCAAGAATGCCGCTCCGAAGCACGCGGAAAATGTAGTCGTTGGTTCTGTAATGCCCATTTCTGTTCCCGCAACCTTGGCCGTATAACCGGACATAAAGTGATACATTGCTTGTTCCTTTGTCAGGCGTGAAATAGGTGGAATTACCCCAAAAGCATCGGCTGTCAAGAAGAAAATATTCTTAGGTGAATCGCCAATCGAAGGTGTCGCAATATTGTCGATGTAATGAATCGGGTAGGACACGCGTGTGTTTTCTGTGATTGTTCCATCGGCGTAATCTGGTGTTGATGATCCTTCTTGGAAACCAATGTTTTCCAGGATCGCACCAAATCGAATGGCGTCGTAGATTTGCGGTTCTTTTTCGCGGGAAAGATCGATAGTCTTTGCATAGCAACCGCCTTCAAAGTTGAATACAGTATTTGCAGCCCAACCGTGCTCATCGTCACCAATCAATCGGCGGTTTTCATCCGAAGAAAGTGTCGTTTTTCCCGTTCCTGAAAGACCAAAGAATACAGCAGTATCATGCCCTTCATTTCCAATGTTTGCGGAACAGTGCATAGAAAGAACATTCTTCTCGTGTGGGAGGATATAATTCAATACAGAGAAAATACCTTTTTTAATTTCACCGGTATATCCTGTTCCTCCGATGATGATCATCTTTTTCGTGAAGTTCAGAATCGCGAAGTTGTGCTGACGCGTTCCATCAATCTCAGGATCCGCCTTAAATCCAGGCGCACATAAGATATGCCAGTCTGGAAGGAAGCTTTCAAGTTCTTCATCACTTGGACGAAGGAACATGTTGTAAGCAAACATGTTCGACCACGCCAACTCTGTGACAACGCGGATATTCATACGGTATTCTGGGTCAGCACAAGCAAAGGCATCACGCACATAAACATCTTTGCCATTCAAATAGGCCTTCATGCGGTTGTACAAGGCATCGAACTTTTCTGTAGAAAATTTGATGTTGACATCACCCCACCAAACAGAATTTTCTGTGTTCTCATCACAGACCACAAAACGGTCTTTAGGCGAACGCCCCGTAAATTCTCCCGTTTCAATTGCTAGAGCACCTGTATCGGTTAAAACACCTTGTCCGTTGATGATAACATCTTCTGTTAATTCGGCAGGTGATAAATTCCAGTATTGTGTCCCAAGATTGTTGAGTCCGATCGAAGCGTTAAGATCGTCATTGGTTCCTCTTTTTCCAAATGCATCCATGGTCTTTATTTTAAAAAGCAACGGCTTTTATTTTAGACCACAAAAGTAGGTTTAAGGAAAAGAATAGGCACCCCATTTTTGGTGGAATTTCTCACAAATTTTAAGGCATTGTTAACAAAAAACGTTGATTTATATAGTGTCTAAAAGACACTAAGCTAAGTCGCGAAGTGCTTCAACGGCCGCCCGAATATTCTTTCTCACCTCATTGATTGAGGCATCCATCATGTAACATGGAGCGGTGATTATTTTGTTTGTTTTGTCCACCAGTATTTCATGAACACTCTTCATTTCCGTAAGCACACCAGTATGAGTAAGGCCATCAGAAAATGCGGCAATGTCATAGGGTGATTTCCCTGAAACAGTACCAATAGTCATGTTGCTGTGAATGTCTGAACCTTCAAGTGCTTTTGCCACCACAATCGGACTCACACACAGCGCCGCAATGGGCTTGCCTACATTGATGAGATTAACTAAAAGTAACTTTACGCGTGTATCAATGTTACCATCTGAACCATTGAATGCCCAATTGGTGAAATTCTTCGCACTTCCAAATCCACCAGGAATAATCAGTCCATCGATATCAGCTGGAACAATCGTTTGAATTTCTCGAATGTTCCCTCGAGCAATTCGCGCGGCTTCAACCATCATGTTTCGTTTTTCTGGCATTTCCTCACCGGTCAAATGATTCACCACATGATGCTGCAGATCATCAATGGATATACACACGGCCTCCGCACCGATTTCGTCAATTGCCAATAAGGTCAACACAGCTTCTTGTATCTCAGCGCCATCATAAACGCCACATCCAGAAAGTAATACGCCAATTTTCATGGTAGGGTTTGAATTAAGAATTAAAAATTAAAAATGAATTGAAAATTTGATCACTTCGTGAATTTGTTCCTTTCAGGAATTTGATGCCTGCGGCAATGGGACGAACGATTAAGTCTTTTGTGGCTTCGAGTCTGCTGCGCACCTCAGCCACCTAAGTATGAGCAAGTCTTGACATCTACAAGTCCATTGTCTCTCAAAACGCCAACATCAACGGTTTCAATGTAACCACCCCATCAAGATTCAAAACCACAGTTTTATCTTTCGATACATTGTTCGCCAAGGGAGTGACATCGAACATGAGTGTATCGGTAATCATCTTCTTACATTGGTCGCCATTATTGGTGTGAATGAGTTTCACAGCGCGTTGTGGTGGCAGGGATTTGGTCAAGATGGCACTACCCATCAAGCGAAAGCTATGTTCAGCGCAACCGCCACTATAAGAAACAACAAGTTGAATCGAATTGCCCTTGATTTCAGCAGATTGAATGTCGACAGCAGCGCTTTCGGTATTGAGATCGCCAATTTCTGCAAGTGGCATGGACTTCTCAGGGCTATTATGATTCATGCCATTCTTTGCTGATTTACACGAGGGCAGTGCAAAGGCCAACAGCATAATTGAGTAAACAAGATATTTTTTCATGATAAAGCTTCTTTCTCAAAGATAAGACCTTGCCGCAATAAATCCCATATTTCATTTGTGTTTTCCCTCTTTTCTGAGCGAAGAATCGCTAATTTTACAGCATGAAGACCAAAACCCTTAAGAAGAACAAGGTCAATGTGGTGACACTCGGTTGTTCGAAAAATACGTTCGATTCTGAGGTAATGATGGCTCAATTAAAAGCCAACCAATTTGATGTAGAACATGAATCTCTGGATGATGATGCGGAAATTGTCATCATCAATACCTGTGGATTTATTGACAATGCGAAGCAAGAATCCATCGATACGATAATTCGTTACGCGGAAGCAAAGGCCGAAGGATTGGTCGACAAGGTATATGTTACGGGCTGTTTGTCGGAACGCTACAAGGATGACTTGGAAAAAGAAATCCCTGAAGTGGATGCTTATTTCGGTACACGGGATTTACCACGACTCCTAAAAACATTGAAGGCCGATTACAAACATGAATTGGTCGGTGAACGCATTTTGACAACACCAAATCATTTTGCGTATTTTAAAATTGCAGAAGGGTGTGACCGTCCGTGTTCGTTTTGTGCAATTCCATTGATGCGTGGAAAGCACGTCTCTACCCCTATAGAAGATTTGGTGACAATGGCCAAAGGTCTTGCAGCGAAAGGGGTTAAGGAATTGATGCTGATTGCTCAGGATTTGACCTATTACGGACTCGATTTATACAAGAAACGCGCATTGTCGGATTTGATCAATCGCTTGGCAGATGTCGAAGGGATTGAGTGGATTCGTTTACATTATGCCTTTCCTTCAGGATTTCCGATGGATGTACTTGATGTCATGAACGAACGTGAGAATGTTTGCAAGTACCTCGACATGCCCTTGCAACATGGTTCCACGAAAATATTACAATCGATGCGTCGCGGTATAACCCGTGAAAAAACGGAAGAACTCATCGCTACCATCCGTGATAAAGTGCCTGGTATTTCGCTGCGCACCACGCTCATTGCAGGATATCCGGGTGAGACAAAAGCAGAATTTCAGGAAATGTATGATTTCGTGAAAAACAGCCGATTTGATCGCCTGGGGATTTTTACCTATTCACACGAAGAGAACACGCATGCTTATCTCCTGAAAGATGATGTGACCGCGAAGATGAAAAAGAAACGCGCGGATGAAATCATGGAACTGCAGTCAGGAATCAGTTACGAATTGAACCAATTACGCGTCGGTCAAACCATGAAAGTGCTCTTCGATCGCGCTGAGGGTGAATTCTTTATTGGCCGAACAGAATTCGATTCACCAGAGGTGGACAACGAGGTGCTGATCAAAAAGTCGGAAGGATTTGTGCGCATAGGTGATTTTTCAAATGTATTGATTACGTCAGCGGATCATTATGATTTGTACGGCAAATTGATCTAAACCTCAGCATTATGGGAATAAGAAAACTGAAGTATCTGACTATTTTTTTGTTGCCCATTACGGTGAGTGTGGCCTTTCTTTTTCAAGGTTGGTTGACTTTTCTGCCGTTGCTCGTATTTTTTGTAGCTGTTCCTTTAGTGGAACATTTCTTACCTCCAGCAGTGGAAAATTTCACCGAGTCGGAACGGATTTTAGCACAAAATGATCCTTTTTATAATGTGTTGATTTATGCGATGGTCCCGCTACAGGTAGGTTTTGTTGTATGGTATCTCCTGCTATTTAAGGAAATGGACACCACTATAAATTTGATTGGTCGAACCATCGCTTTGGGAATCATGTGTGGTGTAATCGGTATTAATGTCGGCCATGAGTTGGGGCATCGCTTGCATCGCGGTGAGCAGTTTCTCGGTGAAATCCTTTTGTTGACTTCCCTCGAAAATCATTTCCTTCCTTACCACAATCGTGGACATCACACCAATGTGGCGACACCATCAGATCCAGCCACGGCGCGTAAAAACGAACCTGTTTTCTTGTTTTGGTTTCGGTCACATTTTGGCAGTTATACACAGGCATGGCAAATTGAATGTCAACGGATGCTCATTATGGGTAAAAGAAAATTCAGC
>CANGIC010000068.1 GCA_947453795.1 Flavobacteriales bacterium | reverse complement strand
GTACTTCTCGAAGATTTCCTGTTGCCTTTGCCATTGGGCGAAAAGGATATTTTGGTACTGGAACGAATGGCGTGAATTTAAATGATTTTTGGAGCTTCGATTACGATCCATTGGGCACACAAGAACTGACATTAAATGAGGTGAATTGTTCGGTCTTTCCAAATCCTTCAAGTCAAGACATTCATATTGAATTGAATTCAGCACAGATGAGTTTGGGCTTGAGTGCAAGGATTGACGTTTACACGATTGACGGAAAAATAATGCATACCGAAGCCCTCGAACAAGCCCACATTACACTAAGTAAGTCGCAATTCGGTGAAGGAACTTTTTTCTGTAAAATTCAGATGGGCAACCAATCCGTTGTTAAAAAACTCATTTTCAATTGACCCATGAGAACGACAATCCTTAGCGCTATCTTTCTGGTATTACAATGTTGTCTTTGGGCACAAACAGCGAATTATTGGGTCAAAAAAGCTGATTTCATAGGTTCAAAACGCGAACGTTCTGTTTCCTTTTCTATTGGCAACTATGGTTATCTCGCAACAGGTGTTGATACAGCAGAAGTTGTACTCAAAGATTTGTGGCAATATGACCCACTTTTAGATACATGGTCACAAAAAGCCGATTTACCTGGTTCGGCACGCAGAGATGCTGTTGGATTTTCCATTGGCGACAAAGGATATGTAGCCGTGGGAATCGACAGCAATGAAGCACTGGTTGGAACTAAACTTAAAGACCTTTGGCAGTATGACCCCACCCTAAATACATGGGCACAAAAGGCAGACTTCCCAGGTGCTGGAGGATTGGGGATATATTTCGCTACCGCATTTACCATTGATTCGAAAGGATATATCTGTTGTGGAAAAAAAGGGCCTAGCGTCTATTCCAATGAATTGTGGGAATATAAACCTTCTATTGATCAATGGACTCAGCGCGCTTCATTTCCCGGTGGTGTGCGCTACCAATTGTCAAGTTTTAGCATTGGAAACGAGGCCTTTGTTGGACTCGGTGCAACACAAGATATTTTTAAACGAGACTTTTGGAAATACAGCCCCGGAACAAACACATGGTCACCAATTGCTGACTTACCGGGAAATGAGCGGGGAAATGCTAGCACGTTTGTTACTGGAGGTCGCGGATTCGTTTGCCTCGGCACTGATGGAGGATTGTTGAATGACCTGTGGGAATACAAGCCAGCAGCAGATGCTTGGTTTTCGAGAGCTCCTTTTGGTGGGTCTGAGCGAAAAAATGCCATCGCATTTACCGTATCGGAGCGCGTATTTGTAGGGACAGGAAAAGGGGTTTCAGGTAAGAAATCTAGTATGTACGAATACATCCCACATGACTTCTTAGGGTTCAATGAATTAGAATCCAACTTGAACTTCTACCCCAACCCATCCACGGACCATGTAAACATCTCCAATATTCCCGTTTCTGCGCATGAGATTGCACTGATTTCATCCGATGGAAAAACCCTTCAGCAAAAGCAACTTGACAAGAACGAATGCACACTTTTTCTAGTGGACTACCCGAATGGCATTTACATCATCAATGTGTACACGAAAGAAAGACGTATTTTATCATCTCACCGCATCGTAATCCAACATTCATGAAGCTGATTTTTGTATTCACAAGTCTACTGCTCGGGTCCTATGCGTTCTCTCAGAACTTTTGGGAGATCAGAGATTCTGTTAAAGGCGCGCCAAGATCCGTTTGTGCTGCTTTTACGCTTGAAGGACAAGGGTATGTTGTTGGTGGTGTCGATGATTTCAGTTTCAAACGAAAAATGTATTCCTACAATCAAGTCCAGAACGACTGGGACGAAGAAGTTTCTCTCGGAGGACCAAATGGTGATGGACTCGATCGAGGATCAGCAAGTGCTTTTTCCATTGGAACCAAAGGATATGTTTGTCTCGGACAAGGCCAAACAAATGGGTATTTCGGAGACCTGTGGGAATACGATTTAACCACAGCAGCTTGGACACAAAAAGCAGATTTCGCGGGTGGTCCAAGACGACAAGCAGTAGCATTTGCCATTGGTAATTATGCCTATGTTGGCACAGGACAAGATGGTACAGGTTTTCGCAATGATTTTTACCGCTACGATCCCATAAACAATATGTGGGAACCAATGGCTGACTTTGCAGGAACCCCACGAAAGCAAGCCGTTGGATTTGCGATGGGTGACGACGGATATGTAGGCACAGGTGACGACGGCGTATTGCGCAATGACTTCTGGCAATACAATGTGGCCTTGAATGAATGGTTTCAAAAAGCCACTTTCCCTGGAACAGCAAGATCTGGAGCAACGGGTTGGGGAACTTTTCCTACAGGATTTATTGCAACTGGTGAGGACTTGAATAGCGAGTTCAAAAAAGACGTTTGGGAATACAGCTACTTCAACAACACTTGGGTTCAACGCAGCGATTTTCCTGGGCCAGGAAGAAAGAATGCCTTCTCCTTTGTACTCGATGGAACGGCCTTTTTAGGGGCAGGATATGGGGGCGTTTTCTTCGACGATTTTTATGCCTATTATGGAATCCTTGGTATTGAAGAAAATCAATCTCAAGTTGAATCTTCAGTTTACCCTAATCCAGCTCAAGAAACCATTACCATTGAAGTTAAAAACGCAAGTGAAATAACTAAACTTGACTTATTTGATTTGACAGGTAAAAAACATCAAGTTTCTTTCCAAGGAAACACCAATAAAAATAGCATTTCACTAGACCTATCCACACTCGAAGCGGGCACATACCTCTATGTTGTTTCGATGCAGAATGGAACATCATCGAATGGAAAAATCACCGTGTTGTGAAGAAATTGAGCATCATTTTTCTGCTAATCCTCTGCTCTTGTTCGGGTAATGACAAGAAAAAAGAAAGCGTGGAACAGGCATCCTCAAAAAAAACAGCGTTAAAGAAGGAGAAACAAAATCCACCTGCAAAAAAAACCACGAAAACGACCATTCCTAGCACCTACACCTTCAACACCATTGGAACATCGGGAAATTTCGGCTATCAAATTTTCGATGCTTCGGGCAAACTCGTCATTAATCAACCAAACATTCCTGCCATTCAAGGCAACAAAGGATTTTCATCAGAAAAAGACGCCAGTACAGTCGCTGAATTTGTCATTCAAAAAATCGATCAGGGTTTGTTTCCTCCTACATTGACCGTTGCCGAGTTGGATAGTTTAAACATTGTTCATTAATCAATTTAAGTGAGTGTTTTTTGTCATTTTTAGCATGTGATTTTGTGCTTTAGGTAGAATGAAATAGCTTTATCTTCAACTACTGATTAAACACATTCTTTATGCTGAAACCACTCCTCACACTGCTTTGCAGCTGCGCAATTTCCTTTCTTTATGCTCAAGGATTCAGGTATTCCTTCGCAGGAAACCTATCGGTCAATGAATTGTCCCGATTGAACGATTCCTTGGAACAATTGCCAATTGTCGCTCACCGTATTCAACTTAAGTCGGACCAAGAACTTGGCGAGGTGTATTTTGAGGTGGAAGGTCCTACTCAAACGGATTCACCGCCAACTTTTAGTCCTCTTGTGGTAAAAAGAGTCTTGCTCGCATTTGGACTTTTGCCCTTGAACTGTGTGGTACAATCAAAAACCGAGGAACCATGAAAAAGCAATTCATCCTAACTTTGTTTTTATTCACAGTACGAGCATCTTTCGGTCAATCTGACAATTGTGCAAACGCTACCCTTCTCACTATTAATTCAACATGCATTTTTTCATCAGGATCAACCTTTGGTGCCACTCAATCACTTGTGGGTTGCTCTGGCAATGCGGACGACGATGTGTGGTATCGATTTGTGGCCAGCAGTCCACTCATACATGCAACGGTTCAAAGTTCACCACAATTCGATGCTGTTGTTCAAATATACAGCGGAACTTGCGGTGCTTTAATGCCAATTATTTGTAAAGATGCTTTGGGGATTGGTCAAAATGAAGAGGTGAATTTAACCGGATTAACTATTGGCCAAATGTATTACCTCCGTGTCTACGATTACTTGCCTCAACATGCAGGAAGCTTTTCAATTTGTTTGTTCGGAGAAACAGCAACGGTTCCATTAAATGATGATCCATGCAGCGCCTTGGTTCTTCCCAATGTAACCACAACCTGCACTTATGGTGTATTTTCAAGCATAGGTGCAAGCGCAACGATCAATGCGCCTACCCCAACTATGTGTGCAGAAGGATCGTTTCCGCAACAAGGTGGCTTTTCCGCAAACAGCAAGGATGTGTGGTTTAAAATCGGTGTTCCTCAAACGGGGAACCTCCACATAACGGCTAAACCGAACATCGGGACGGGTTCAATTACCGATGGGGTTATGGCGATGTATTCAGGGTCCTGCAATGGTTTGATCCAAATCGGTTGTAGCGACGATCACAGCGCTTATCCTGGAATGTCAAATGACCTTCTCCCTCAACTTTCACTTACCAATCTCGTTCCCGGAGATACACTTTTTTTGAGAGTTTGGGGATACGGAAGTTTGGCTGGAACTTTCGGATTATGTGTTACCACAACAACCAATGACGAATGTGCCAATGCCCTATATATCTGCGATATCAACGGCTACAGCGCAACAACAAGTGCCGCCTACACTCCCGATCGACCAAGTAACATGCAAGGAAACAATGAAGACAGCAACGGAACAAATATGCCAGATGGAGTAAATACCGGCGGGTTATTCGGTCAAGCAGGACCATGGGGCGCAGGTGCCTCGGGGTTCAATGTTACCATCAACAACAATTCTTGGATTCGTTTCACAGCAGCAGCAACAACAGCAGTTTTGAATGTGATCGTTTACGAGTGCTGGATTGGCAACTACCCCTCCGGAGGATTGCAAATGCAAATCTTTTCAGGAACAAATTGCACCAACTTTATTCCCGTTTCAGACTTCAAAGAAAACAGTTCTGGTTTTGCGTTAACCGCAAGCAATCTAAGCGTAGGTGCTGACTATTACCTCATGGTCGATGGTTTTGCGGGAGATATTTGTGGCTACACGATTACGGCAGAATCTGGTGTTCTTTTCCCTGAAATTGTCGATTCACCACCAATCTGCATGGGCGACACCCTACTCTTATCCGCACCGCCTGATGCAAATTCCTATCTCTGGCAAACGGGGGAAACAAGTCAGAGCATTTCCATTCAACCCGAAAGCTCACAAACTTACACCTGCGAAGTTACTGGACTTTGCGACTTCAAACAGATTTTAGAAACTTCTGTTACAGTCAAGCCATTGCCTCACATTGACATTCTTAATGGTGACACCCTTCAAATCTGTCAAGGCGATTCAATCCTACTCTCGGCGATCGGTGCAACATCCCTTCAATGGTTCAATGGTTCCACCCAATCCTCTTGTTTGCTCATGCCAACAGAAAACGGCTACTATGCTGTAGCAGGTGAAACTGATGGATGCACCAATCATGATTCCATCTATATCCAGGTTAACGCATTACCAGAAATTGAACTCGAGATCAGCGATAATGCAATCAAGCACTGTGAAAATTCATCCGTCACCATTACCGCTTTAGGAGCAGCCACCTACTTGTGGCTTTTGCCCAATGGGAATGACATTGATTCTCCTATTTTAAGCATTCCTCAACTTCATCTGACGGATAGTGGGACATATTATTTTGAGGGAATAAACACCAACGGTTGTTTATCACAGGACAGTATTTCACTTGAAGTAACACCACTCCCAGAATCATCAATTCAATTGACTGATAGCATATTATGTCTAGATGATCAAGTAACACTTTATGCAAACGGCAACAATAATTGCTCGTGGGATGGACCAAATGGACATACCTCCAATGCACATTACATCAGTGTGAGTGATGTTACTCTTGAAGATCAGGGATGGTACTATCTCATCGTGACAGATACCAATGATTGTATGAATCGAGACTCTACTTACATCCTCATTGAAAATGCTTTGGATTGCTTATTTATTCCCGAACTTATAACGCCAAATCTTGATGGGCTAAACGACACGTGGCACATCTCTGGACTTGATCCAAATGAAATTCACTCCATTCAGATTTTCAACCGTTGGGGAAATTTGATTTTCACGCAAAAGAATTTTCAAAACAACTGGGACTGTCGTTCCAATCATGGAATTTCCCTTGACGGAAAAAATGAACGCGTCCCATGCGGCACCTACTTCTATGTTTTGAGCAGCGGCGAAAGCACTTCCGAAACCTACAAAGGCAGTATAGAAGTTCACTATTAACCTGAAAATCATGCAAAAAACAATCTGCTTCGCTATGGTCTTTCTTCTGCTGAATCCAGTCTTTGGGCAACAGGAGGAGCAGATCTCCTTTTACCAATACAACCCACTTGCGTACAATCCCGCCTTCGCTGGTAGTCAAGGAAAACTGAGTGTTAGTGCCCTAGGTCACTTTCAATGGATTCAATATGCTGGAGCACCAAGAACTCAGCTCTTCAGCATTCATTCGGCTTTATCAAAGAATCAGACAGGGATTGGGGCAAATTTTAAGCACGACCAAATTGGCAAACGAAAAAAAACAGAAATTGACTTGATTTTTGCCAGTGCACTTTCGCTGAACGCCAACCGAGATCATTTGCGTCTAGGCCTATCTCTCGGTTTGAATCAATACAGCTGTGACTTTAGCGATGCCATGGTTAATGACCCTGACGATCCATTTATTACCCAACAAGCGCTCACACAATTAACCCCGGGCTTCGGAATAAGTTATTCAGGAAAGAAACATTTTATTGGGTTTTCTGTCCCACACATTTTGCCGAATAAAGCAAGTTCAAGTCAACTCCTATTGGCATTCAGCAAACCACACTATTATCTATCAGGCAGTTATGACTTCACATTAAATGCACCGCTTAAATTGAAGGTCGCTTCCCTTTTAAAATACGTCCCGCATGTACCCCTGACCATAGACCTTAATGCTACATGTATTTACCGTGATAAACTTTTTGGTGGTCTCAACTATAGATTCCACGAGGGTCTCGGAATAAATGGTTTGATTCAAATTAAACAACAATTGCTCATTGGTTATTCCTATGAATTCCCCATAAATGGTTTGTTTCACTATCAATTTGGAAGCCATGAGCTCATGCTTCATTTTGAATTAAAAGAAAAAAGTGAAGTGGAAGGAATTCCAAAATTTTAAAAGAAAAAAACCCATGCAGCCTTGTTTTCCGAAGCTTCAGAAAACACGATTAGGATTGCCGGCAGTCGTTGTAATCTGCTGTTCGAATTTCTTCTCTACTCGATTGCTCGAGTTGCAGCCCGCCATTGCTTGCCTGAGACTCTCCTGAAGGTCAAAAATTGTAAGCTTCAAGATGATACTGCATGGGCTCCACTTTTGGTGGATCGAGTCACTGCACCTTCTTTGAGGTTGTACTCGTGATGTAAAAGTACGAAAAGTCTATCCTCTAATACCTACTCGACCTAAAGTTTAATCTTCTCATCTCGCTTGCACGGTGTCACTTTCAATTATTCCCTATCTTCGCATCCTATGCAATGGATTAAAAAGATACTGTACACACTGCTTTCTGAACGACAATACTTACGTATTCTGCATCGGTCATTTTACCTCTTGTACGACCTGGGACTTTTGAAAAATGACAAAAGGTTCAAATTTCACTATGCGGTCAAAAAGCTCATTAAACCCGATTATACCGTTATTGATATTGGCGCCAATCTCGGATATTTTACAAAGAATTTTGCCCGCTTGGCGAACAAAGGGAAAGTGGTTTCCATTGAACCAGTACCTCAATTTTTCGAGGTGTTGGATGCTTTCATGAAGCGCTATTCCAATTCCGTTCGATACAATGTGGCATTAGGTACAGAAGAAGGTAAGATAACCATGGTTCTTCCTAAATCAAACGGGATGATCCGCACGGGATTGCCACATATTGCCGAAAGTGAGGACGAGCAAAAACAACACGATACAAAGGAAGTGAAGATTGTAAAAGGGTCTGAATTATTAGGGGACTTAGCGCGAATTGATTACATCAAATGTGACATCGAAGGGTATGAATTGAATGTGTTCAAAGAAATATCTCCGTTACTCGACCGATTCAAACCCATTGTCCAAATTGAGATTGCACCAAAAAATATAGACGAAATGTGCCAGTTGTTTTCCGAATTGGACTTTGTTCAATATGGGATTGTCAACGGAAAAATTGTTCAAGAAAATGGCACACAACAGGAAGAAGGTGATTTTTTATTTGTACACAAAAGCAAAATCGAACTATTCAACTGAGGACTTTCTTCCTATTTTTATTAACCTCACTCTTTCAACTCTTTAATTCACTAAAAATGAAAAAATCAATTGCCCTAATTCTATTTGTACTTGGTGTTACTATTCAGTTAAATGCACAACGCATGATGGACGGGTCACGCAGTACTGTTGGTTACATCGAAAATGGTCGCGTCATGAACGGTTCGAGATCAACCATTGGTTACATTGAAAACGGCCGAATCATGAATGGTTCACGTTCGACAATTGGATACATTGAGAATGGTCGTGTGATGAATGGTTCACGTTCGACAATTGGATACATTGAAAATGGCCGAGTGATGAATGGTTCGCGCTCAACGATTGGCTACATCGAAGATGGTCGTGCCATGAACGGCTCACGCTCAACGATTGGCTATTACGAATCCGTCCGCGGTGAAGACGCAGCCCTCTTTTTCTTTTTCTTCTTTTTATAAAGTACCGAAAAATCCCATTAGGATGGTTCAACGTCGTTCTCAGAAACAATTTTCAGTTGTTCCACTTGTTGCTGCAATGATTTCACTTGGGATTCCAACTCTTGAACTCTAGATGTTTGCGACTTCAATTGATCGAGTTCATTGTCTTTCGACTTGAATTTGCGGTATGCAAACACATATGAAATGGCGTATCCGCCCACAATTGACCCTAGAATAATCAAACTCAGTGGAATCGTTGGCTTCCAAAAAATCAGGTGCACTTGAATCTCAGTCCAATTCAATGTTGCCAAAACAATCGTCAATGTACCAATGACTACACTGATTATAAATTTAGCTTTTCCAGCAAACGATAGATTTTCCCAGTATTCTTCCATGTTATGTATTTGAGAACGAAAATACTAAATCTACTTACTTGACCATTTCTTTCTTCTCATTTTTATCATTCCAGCAACTTGACAAGAAAAAGAGATTTGATTTTTTACCGATTATCCTATCTTTGCGACGTCGAAAAATTTAAGCATGGCAACAACAGCAGATATCAAAAACGGATTGTGCATCAAGCACAACGAAAAATTATTTCAAATTATTGAATTCCAACACGTGAAACCGGGTAAAGGTCCTGCTTTTGTGCGCACAAAAATGCGTCAGATTGAATCAGGAAAAGTACTCGACCATACCTTCTCTGCGGGACACAAGATTGAAACGGTGCGCATTGAAAACCGTGAATACCAGTACTTGTATCAAGAAAGTGATGACTATGTTTTCATGAACAATGAATCATTTGAGCAAGTAAATATCCCAGGGAAAATGGTTGAAAAACCTAAATTCTTGCAAGAAGGAATGATCTGTAACATCTTATTCCATGCTGAAGAAGAAACGCCACTCGTTGTTGATTTGCCGATGTACATTATTTCTGAGGTGACCTATACAGAGCCGGGTGTTAAAGGAGATACAGCAACAAACTCCATGAAACCAGCTACCATTGCTACAGGCGCTGAGGTAAAAGTTCCTTTGTTCATCGACAACGGTGAAGTGATCAAAATCGACACGCGCACCGGAGTTTACGTTGAACGTGTAAAAAACTAATACGATTCAAACAGATATACGAAGGGGTTCAAATGAATCCCTTTTTTTTTATGCCCATTCTCCGACTCGACACCATTCACTTGAACTTTGAACCGATCCCTGTACCAAAAACGGATAGGGATGATCTCGTCGTTGTTTTTCTTCACGAGGCCTTGGGTTCGATTCCACAATGGCGAAATTTTCCGACAACGCTATGCAAATCGATTGGATTGAATGGGATTGTCTACGAACGACAAGGGCATGGTGAATCTTCTCCACTTTCAGTAATACGCGACGAGCGCTATTTGCACCAGTATGCGCTAAGTGAACTCCCACAATTCATCGAAGCTCTTCTCCCCCCAGAGAAGAAAATAATACTCGTTGGTCATTCCGACGGCGGTTCCATTGCCCTGCTCTATGCCAATGCTTTTCCGAAACGGATAGCTGGACTCATAACCATGGCCGCACATGTCATCAATGAGCCCGAAACCATTGCGGGGATTGGCCCTGCTGTTTCCGCCTATAATGAAGGTAAGCTCTACAAACTAAAGAATTATCACGGTGAGAAAACAGATTACTTGTTTAAGGCATGGTCAGAAACATGGCAATCAACGGCTTTTCGAAATTGGAATATTTCTGGTGACATTCAAGAAATTCTTGCCCCTACGCTTATTCTTCAAGGGCAGCTTGACCAGTACGGAACACAACGACAATTGGACATCATTCAATCCTCTATCAAAAATTCTTGTACATGCGAAATGATTCCTGGATTGGGACATCACCCACATTTGGAAGATTTGAAAGGAATTACGGAGAAAATTGTCCGCTTTATCAACGAACAAATTTTGCTAAAATAAGCACTTGGTTGAACTTTATTTAGGATTGGTTGGTTATCAAGATATGAGCAACAAAGAGTTTATCAATCCGATTGACAAGGACAAGATTACAGAGAATCCTCATTCCTTGGAATATGCGCATCATGCGGGTAGTGCGCTCATTAAACCTGAAGATCAAGGCAAGATTAAAGGCCGCGCACTTTCTGCGATGGAACACCAGACCGACATGCAGTTGAGTCAGATTTACGAGCAAATGCAATTGTTGGCCGATCAAGCAAAGAAGTTACAAGACCGAAAAAATATCTCCGAGTTTATTTACACCGCCGAGATGCGCTTTGAGCCGTTGATCAACCATACTTATCATTTGTATCAGAAAGAAAACGGCAACTATTTATTGTCACTCATCGGCCCAAACCAATGGGGACGATCGGGAGCGGCATTTACATGGATAGCCACTGTGAAGTTGCTGGCGGACCATACATGGGACATTCTTGATAAGCCGGCTGAAAGCGCAATTTGATGGCTTTTTTCTATTAGTTACGAGTTACTAATTACTAGTTACTAACCTATTAGCTCAATTAAATCTTGGACATAAAACTAAGTTAACATCAATTAGGTTTGCGTATGTCAAAACATCGAAGAAATAAAAAGCTCAAAACGAAAACTCCACAATTTGTAACTGGTAAATTTGTAACTGGTAATTTTTTGAAAGTCTTTTGTCTTCACTGTTGAATTCGATCATACTTTTAGAACCATTCTAAGAAATCAAAACATCAAAACGAAAACTCCACAATTAGTAACTGGTAACTGGTAACTGGTAACTTTTTGAAAGTCTTTTGTCTTTTGTCATTCAGCGAAGCGGTCCTTTGTCTTTTAATTACGAATTACGAATTACGAAGAATGATCAAGTCTTAAAATCTTAAAATCTTAATGTCTTGATATCCAATAGTCCTTTGTCTTTTGTCCTTCAGCGAAGCGGTCCTTTGTCTTTTAATTACGAGTTACGAATTACGAAGAATGATCAAGTCTTATCGTCTTAAAATCTTAATGTCTTGATATCCAATAGTCTTTTGTCTTTT
>CANGIC010000067.1 GCA_947453795.1 Flavobacteriales bacterium | reverse complement strand
TTTTTTTTTCTAATCTTATATCTTCTTCACATGCACTGCACTCCACCCTTTCGGACTGCGAACGCGTTCAAAGGTAACATTGTCGTTATCCGTGATTGTCTCTAAGATGCCATTGATATGAACGAAAACGGTTTCTTGTGTCTCCAAATCGCGGATAAAACCGTATCCTTTTGAGGTGTTGAAGAACGACACTTTTCCTTTGCGGATATGTTCGTTAGGATCGACCTCACGGCGAACAACGCCAATTTCAATCGATTCCGCATCTACTGCTTTTTTCATTTTCGGATCCATTGGCACATCACTGATGTTTCCATTTTCATCCAGGTAAGCCATCATGTTCTCGAGGCCTCCACCTTTTGAAGAACCCTTACGCTCTTCCTTGCGCATCATTTTTTCTTGACGCTTTTTAATCTTGTTTTTTTCCTTGTCTTTTTTGCTAAAGGTCTCTTGCGATTTTGCCATTTGTATAATTGAAATAAAACGTATTTCGGACCTAGGCCCGGTTCAAATGGAAGAAAACAAATCACATGGACTTATTGGTTACACCCAGCACAAGAATAACGAAATAACGCGCTGGCAACCATTTGTGCAAAGATAGTGTGTTTTATCGAGTTTTTTAGGATTTTCTTTGACGCACACGTTCAGGAAAAATCTTAAGGACCTTGCATCGCTCAAACTTGTATTACAATTCAAACAATATCAATCCTTTAGCAGGTATTTAACGCTTGAAGACCACCTCTTCGTAAGGCACGCGGAATCGAGGTCCCCAAATGCCTTCCTCGGTACCCTGACCTACCGCAATCACCATGTTTATTTCTGCACCCCAAGGCAAGTTTAATGCACGACGAATGCGCCAAGCATCGATCCCCTCCATAGGGCAAGATTCAAATCCCTCTGCAGCAATAGATAGCATGAAGGTTTGTGCGGCAAGTGCGCATGATTTATGCACGGTGATGCGCTGATCTGCCTTCCCTCCCATGCGCATGAATGGTTTTTTAAGTCCCGCAAAAAAACAAATGGTCCGACGAACGAATGTCAGAACGCCAAAAGGATCGTTTGCATAGGCCAAAGGCATGACCTTTCCGTAATAATCCAATCCGCGTTTGATTAACTTATCGGATTCGCCTTGAGCCGCTTCACTAATTTTTGATTGATTCCATTTTGCCCGTTTCTTCCAAAGGTCTTTACGGGTCACAAAAACCACCATTTCTTGGGCTGTTTTCGCTGCTGCCTGTCCCAAGCAAAGTTCTCCGAAGCGCTTTTTCTCTTCTTCTGAATGAATCCAATAGAACTCCCAAAGCTGCATGTTACTGCTGTTTGGCGAAAGAATGGCGCGTTCTAAACTGCGTGTAATAACCTCTTCAGGCACAGCAACCTCTGGGTTAAACTTGCGGTTTGAGCGTCTGCGCTCTATGATTTTTTGAAATTCGTTCGAATACATTGTATTTTTCTATTTGAAACAGATGAAGGGTGACTAATGTTTATTCTCGGTTCAATCGTGCATTAACTTCCATCCAGCCGCCGCCATTGGAACAGTCGTAGCCCTTGGCCTTAAAATAGTCCGCCGCCTGACCGCTTCTTCCACCGCTTGCGCAACAGAAAATAATCGGTTGGTTCAGCGCATCCAATTCCGAAACTCGTTGAAGAATTTCTTGTAGCGGGATATTGATTGATCCTGCGACATGTCCGCCCATAAACTCTTCATGCGTGCGCACATCCACAATCGTTAATTCACTTTTTTCCATAGCTTGAACTAATAGTTGATTTGCGCACAAAAATACAAAAGGTTATCCTGTATTCTTTATGATATTGATTTGAAAAAACGATGAGTTTTAAGCGAAGGCAGCCCAAAGTGGATCCATAGGGGTTGGAGCCACTATATGTATTGTTTCCTTTGTTGTCGGATGACTAAAGGTCAGTTTACGGGCATGCAGACAAATTGACCCGTCTGGATTTGGTCTTCGCGCACCGTATTTGACATCACCTTTGATCATACATCCAATTTGTGCCAATTGACAACGAATCTGGTGGTGACGTCCTGTTTCCAATACAACTTCCAAGAGGTGATAGCGCTCCGACGATTTCAACCAGGTGTAATGCAGAATTGCCTTCTTAGCGCCAGGGACTTCCGTTGCCGTAGCATAGGATTTATTCTGCTTTTCATTCTTTTTCAGAAAATGCACTAAATCTCCCTGGTCGTTTGCCGGTTTTTGTTCCACCAGCGCCCAATAAATTTTATCCGTTTCTTTTTCTCTAAACTGTGCATTCAAGCGTTCGAGGGCTTTGCTAGTTTTCGCAAAAACAACAGCACCACTTGTTGGACGATCGAGACGATGCACCACTCCACAGAAAACATTCCCTGGCTTGTTGTATTTTTTTTTGAGATAGGCCTTGATTTTATCGGGTAGCGTCTCATCTCCCGTTTTATCCCCTTGAACAATATCTGAAGCACGTTTATTGATCACAATCACATGATTGTCTTCGTACAACACAGCGAGATTTTCTTCCATTTCAATCAATACTGTTCCTTTTCATTGGGAAAGTCTCCCGAACGCACATCCTTTATGTATTCCGCAAAGGCACCCATCATCTGCTCGTACAAATTGCTGTATTTGCGCAAAAAACGCGGACTGAATTCATTGTTGATGCCAAGCATATCATGCACGACAAGTACTTGTCCATCAACGCCGTTTCCAGCGCCGATACCGATGATTGGAATAGTCACCGCTTTTGCTACCTCAGCAGCAAGTTTGGCGGGAATTTTTTCCAAAACGATGGCAAAACATCCTGCTTCTTCTAAGGCCTTGGCATCTTCCATGAGTCGGTGTGCCTCTTCCTCTTCTTTCGCACGCACCACATAGGTACCGAACTTATAAATGGATTGAGGTGTTAATCCAAGGTGACCCATCACAGGAATTCCAGCCGTTAAAATCCGTTTGATGGACTCAATGATCTCGATCCCTCCTTCCATTTTCACGGCGTGACCACCCGACTCTTTCATGATGCGTATCGCTGAGGAAAGCGCTTCTTTTGAATTCCCTTGGTAGGAACCAAAAGGCATATCCACCACGACCAAGGCGCGATTCACCGCGCGAACAACCGAAGAAGCATGGTAAATCATTTGATCAAGCGTAATTGGAAGTGTTGTTTCGTGTCCTGCCATAACATTCGAAGCAGAATCACCCACTAGAATCACATCGATACCCGCCTCATCAATAATACGGGCCATCGAAAAGTCGTAACCCGTGAGCATGCTGATCTTTCGACCACTATTTTTCATTTCCAACAAGGTGTGGGTAGTCACCTTTTTTACCTGCTTGTGTACTGACATTGCGCTGATTTAAGGGGCTAAAGTTAGAAAAACTTACAAAGGAAGAACAGAACAGAACACGGATAGTTGGAAAGAAAGAAGTATTTTTGTGGAAAATTTTCAGGGGAACACTATTTATTTGAAATAATATCCTTAATATTGCACCCCCTTTTGGAGGAAAAGAACAAGAAATTAGAAGCCATGAATGTAATTAAAGACATCCAGAACGAACTCATCGAAATGAAGGAATTTCCTAAATTCGGTGCAGGAGATACAGTAATCGTATCCTATAAAATTAAGGAAGGTAACAAGGAGCGTATCCAGCAATACCAAGGAGTTGTACTTCAACGCCGTGGATCCGGCGCGACTGAAACATTCACTGTACGCAAGATGTCAGGAAATATTGGTGTAGAGCGTATCTTCCCAATTTCATCTCCTTTCGTTGATTCAATCGTTGTTACGAAACGTGGAGCTGTGCGTCGTGCACGTATCTTCTACTTCCGTGAGCGCACTGGAAAATCAGCACGTATCAAAGAAAAAAGAAGTTTCGCTCACTAAGAGCCGAAAATATTTTAAGGAAGGCTTTCTCATTGAGGAGGCCTTTTTTTATTTTTGGATATGGCCAAAAAGCGCATTACAAAGACGAAGAAAAAGAAATCCAACAAGACGCCTATGTTGATCTTATTGGCAGCAGGGGCTTTTTTGGTGGCCTTTTTCGTCTACATTCAGTATTCTCAGGTGGAAACAACCCCGAATCCTCCCATAGCGGAAGACGAACCTATTGACATCGAAATACCCGAAGGTTATGCTTCATTTGGTATCGATGTTTCCCATCACCAAGGTTCAATCCCATGGAATGAATTACTTAAAAACCAAGCGCTTGACTCCATCATTCAATTTGTCTATTGCAAAGTTACTGAAGGTGTTGGCCATGTCGACAGACAATGGAGGCAAAACCATTCGACATTGAAAAGACTCAACAAACCGCACGGTGGTTACCACTTTTTCTCCATAAAATCAGATCCGCTACTTCAAGCAGAACATTTCTTAAATCACTGCGAGATCAATGAAAAAAGTCTGCCACCTGTATTGGATGTGGAAACCGAAGGATTGTCGAATAGTCAACTCATCAAACGGATGAAGATTTGGCTGAATGAAGTAGAAAAAATCGGTGGTGTTCGACCCATCATTTACACCTCATCGCATTTTTTCAATACCAAATTCAAGGACCATTTTCCCAACTATCAATTTTGGATTGCGTCTTACAGCAGGGAACCGGATTGCATCAATGACAGCCGAGTCATACATTGGCAGTATACAGAAGTCGGCGAAGTACCCGGATTCGAAACCCCGATCGACCTCAATGTGTCAAAGATCACTTTTGAACCTTAATCCATCCTTAGAAGCAACGCAACACCCCTTTGCTTCGTTTAAGGGATGTGAATCAACGACTACACCTCCTACTTATTTGTTTGCTATCAGCCCTTTGCTTTAGCCAACATGCTGCAAGTCAATCGGCTACAACTGAAGACAGTATTCCTTTGTATCTGACACCACCTCCATCGGTAATCTTGGCTCCGAATGTATACCCCTTTAGATTGGACAGCATCGGTTGTATCGTACCGCCGATTATCTATCCACCTATAGACTGGTGGCACATTGGTAATATTGGCACAATATGCGTGTGGGCTGCTCCAACTTGTGGAGACACCTACCAACCAAATGGAAAACTTTCGAGTCACATCGAATGTGAAAATGGCATTCAGCATGGAAAAACACAATATTTTGATGAAAAAGGTCGAAAAACATCTGAAAGTTATTTCATCCATGGAAAACAAATCTCCTCAAAATCCTTCGACGCTAAAGGAAAACTGCTTTCTTGGGCAAATTACGACGCGAATGGGGAACTGCATGGCTATAATTATTCTTGGGATGAATACAACGGTACAAAAATCATCACCCGTTATGCTCACGGAATTGAACATGGGGTAAGGGAAGAATACAACAATGGCGTTCTCAACCTAGAACAGGTATATGAACATGGCGATGTGACGAAACAAACCTATTACTTCGAGAATAAACAAGTTTATCAGCGAACGACTTACCTGAAAGGTCAAATAATTCTGGAGGAAATATTCCGCGAGGATGGCAGCGTAAGTAGTTATGCCTTAAATGATTCATTGGGCCATCGCGTTTTGGACTATACAAAGAACGAACGTGGGGTCATGACTTCAGAACGGCATTACCAAAACAACCACCCTATCGGTACCACACTCGAATCTTATGATGATCAAACAGGATATCGCATGACTGTCGATTATCAGAATGGTCTTCCATTGGCTAGCTACGAAAGACATGGAGCCTACCTTTACCGTGTAAAGCATTTTACAAAAGGGCTATTTGATTCGTTGATTACTTTTCATGTCAACGGCGACACCTCAGAGTTACTCACCACAGGAAACATTTGGCGCCAGCAAAAATGGGATACATCCGGAAAACAAACCGATGACTACCGTTTTTACAACGATATTTTCTATGGTTCAGGTTATTTTACGCTATCCGATACCACGTATAAAATTGAGGCATCTGCAGATCCGAACACACACAGTTATGGGCCTATAAAGCGATGGGTAATGTACAAAAGCGACACCCTACGCTTGGATTACATGTACAACAACAAGAATAGTGTTGACCGAAGTTACCCGTATGTCTTGCGCCGCAATCATTTCAGATTGGACTCTGCAACACAACACTATGTGCGTGATGGACAGTGGCTGAATTATGAAGGAAACATTATTTCAGAAGTCATCAATTACCGCATGGGGATATTGCACGGAAGATATTTAAAATACGCGGCCACTGAACCCCCAATACCTATCATTACAGGACAATTCAACGAAGGGAAAAAGGACGGACTCTGGGTCCTTAAGGAAAGTCAAACGGAGATAATCAACTATCGCTTAGGAATAAAACACGGTCTTTATCGACGCGTCGACAGCCAAAATGTGGTCATAGAAAATGGAGAATTTCGGAATGGATGTATTGTCGGGGATTATACCACTTACTATGCAAATTCAAGTATCCAATCTGTTGTGAGTTATTCACCAGGACAAGAAATTGGTTATCAAAAGATCTATGATCAGTTCGGCAGATTATTCAGCGAAGGGCCTGTTCAACGTGTCATTGACCAAAACCCTGAACCTCGTCATCTGTGTGTCGGGAAATGGATTTTTTACCGCTACAAATCAAACGGGAAAGCAAAGAAAGAGGTAGTGAAATATGGTAAGATTAAAGCTTCTCAATCACGAAATCCGTCCGACGATTCATTGCCCGATTCGCTTCAGAGTCATTTTCCACCTTCGGAAGCGTTTCACCAAATCCTTTCGCTGTAAGTCTTGCGGCATCGACACCTTGAGAGATCAGGTATTCGCGCACCCCTTTCGCACGGCTTTCAGACAAAGACATGTTTTTCGCATCGTCTCCTACATCATCTGTGTGACCTTGAATATTCACCTTTATTGTTGGGTTCTCCTTTAAGAAGCGGGCAAATCCTTTAAGTATAAACTTCGAGCGATCCGATAAGGAAGCAGAGTTCGTGGCATACAAGATGTCATTGATGGTATAGGCCTCTCCTACCTTCAACTCCTTTACGGTTAGGTCATTGTTGCGGATAGTCACCTCATTGGTTTCAAATGTTTCTTTCGAAATAAGTTTGGAGTCAAACGCGGATCCTTCCTTTTTTACGGTCACCATCACATCTTGTTTTGTCTCCGTCTTGACGATAGCGGCATATTTACCATCATCGCCATTCACTTTAATTGTTGTCACCTCATCGGAGTCGGCATACGTAATTTCTATGGTCGCATCTTTCACTGGTTCACCGGCATCATCTTTCAATTCTCCTTTTAAGATAGCCACAGACTTTGGACGCGCTTCTTCGTACAATTCGAAGGAGTAGATATTCCAGTTTCCACCTACACGCGAGGAATAATAAGCCAAGTGTCCATCTGTTGAAACGAAAAGCCCCAACTCATCCTCTTTGGAGTTGATTGGATACCCAATATTTTTAGGTTCAGTCCATTTCCCATTTTCTTCGCGGATGTAGAAAATATCTAAACCTCCAACACCTTTTCGTGTATCTGAGCAAGTAGAAACAAAATACAAGGTTTCGCTGTCTTGGTGTAAAAATGGACTTTTATCCTTTCCTGCGGTATTGATTTCATCAAACGGACGCGCTTCACCCCATGAACCATCTTCCTTTCGTTTGGCAATATAAATATCATTGTCGCGCGATGTTGGCCGTGCCACTGTATAATACAGAGTATTTCCATCAGCAGAAAGTGAGGGTTGAGCTTCCCATCCATTCTTCGTATTGATTTCAGGCCCCATATTTTTCAATGGCGACCATGTAAAGTCATTCCCTCCGGCACCAGAACGCTCGTAGCTGGTGATGTATAAGTCACAATTCAAGTAATCCTGGTCGCCAACCAATTCCTTCTTACAGGCGCAAATGATCATTTCTTTGTTGTCCACAGAAAGTGTTGCGGCGCCATAATTCGAAAATGCACCATCATTAAACGGGGCTTTCAAAGGTTTTCCAGCATCAAATGGGGTGTTGATATCTGCACGTTGTCCAAAGGTAAATTCCTCGACCATTTTGGAGACCAAGTCACCATAGTTTGCACGATCCAATTTACGGGTAAAGAATATCAACTCGTTGTCTGGGGAAATCATAGGGAAATATTCATCTTTCGCAGAACTGACATTCTTCACTTCTTGTGGAGCGAAAGGTACTGCGTTAGAAAGCATATCTTTTTCCGACTGCTGGTCCTTGAGTACCTCGTTGACATCCGCTAATTTTTTCGTGTAGTCTTGCGGATAACGCGTATTGTCATCATTTTTAAATTCCTTGAACAGCGTAAACCATTTCACTGCCTCATCCATGTCTTTTTGAGAATAATTGATCACCCCCAAATAATAACTGCAATTGGCGTGGTAATTACTGCACATCTCGAGCGCTTTCTTAAACATCTCCTCTGCTTTCACAAAGCTCTTGTCTCCCAAGGCAGGATTCGGTGATCGATCGTAATAATTCACCCCAGTTTCGTAGGCATACATGGCATATTCATAGTATGCGGTGGCATTATCCGGGGCTGCAGAAATGGCTGCATTGAAATTATCCACGGCTGTTTTCGCATCACCTGCATTGACTGCGGTCTCAATCAATTTAATCACTTTTTTCGATGGTGGAAGGCACGATTCATCTTCTTGGGCAAACATGGAGGGGATAAACGCCAAGAATAATGCGAAAAATAGGAGTATTTTCATAGGGTAATTTAAAGCAAATTTTGCGGCGCGGTGACAATTTCCGTTCCAAAAAGGGTATATCGAATTTCAATGAAAAAAGTTACGAAATTTTGCCCCTTTTTCATTGAAAGTATTCTCTTAATTTTACACCAAACTTCATCCTATGAAAAGAATTCTCTTATTCGTTGTTTGCACAAGCATTTTAACTTTCGCTTCTAACGCCCAAAAGAAAAATACAGCAAGCACATCTACTCCACTCTTTGATGCCACCACAGTCGGTGGAATAAGTTTTAGAATGGTAGGACCTGCCTTGACTTCTGGTCGTGTGATCGACTTTGCAGTGCACCCCACCAATAAGGACAAATGGTATGTTGCAGCGGCATGCGGTGGAGTTTGGCTCACAACCAATCATGGGACAACATTTTCACCCATATTCGACAATCAAGGATCATTTTCCATCGCCTGTGTCGAATTAGCGCCATCAAACCCCAATACCGTTTGGGTAGGGTCTGGTGAGAACAACAACCAGCGTTCTGTTTCTTATGGTGACGGTGTTTACCGCTCTCTAGATGGTGGTAAATCATTCACCAACATGGGATTGAAGTCATCCGAACACATTGGAAATATCATCATTCACCCAACAGATGAGAATACGGTTTGGGTTGCTGCTTACGGTCCGGTGTGGAGTGCTGGAGGCGAACGAGGTGTTTACAAGACAACAGATGGAGGAAAAACCTGGGAACGCACCTTGTATATCTCAGAAAACACGGGCGTTTCAGAAATTGCGATTGACCCTACAAATCCAAATATCCTATATGCCGCAGCTCACCAACGCCGTCGTCAGGAATGGACTTATATTGGGGGTGGACCAGAATCAACACTCTATAAATCAACCGATGGAGGAAAAACATGGCGAGAAATTGCTTCAGGCCTTCCAAAAGGCGAAATGGGAAGAATTGGAATTGCTGTTTCTCCTGCCGATGAAAATTATGTGTATGCCATCGTTGAAGGGCGTGGCGATAAAGGAGGATTTTTCCGTTCTACAAATAAAGGTGAAAGCTGGAGTAAAATGTCGGGCTTCAACACCAGCGGAAATTATTACCAAGAAATCATTTGTGATCCTTTGAATAAGAATAAAGTGTTTGCCATGGACACCTACATGCACCACACAGAGGACGGAGGTAAAAACTTCAAAATGACCGGTGAACATCAAAAACATGTCGACAACCACGCTTTATGGATTGATCCAAGCAATACCGAACATTGGATTGCCGGTTGTGATGGTGGAGTCTATGAAACCTACAATGCCGCTCAGCAATGGCGCTATTTCGACAACCTGCCCATCATTCAATTCTACAAAGTTGCCACTGACAATGCGTATCCATTTTACAACATCTATGGAGGAACTCAGGATAACAATTCCATGGGTGGTCCTTCGGCAACGAAGAATGTCACGGGAATTTTAAATTTTGATTGGTTCATTACCAATGGTGGTGATGGTTTTGAGTCAGCGTGTGACCCAATTAATTCAAACATTGCCTATGCCCAAGCGCAATATGGATGGCTTGTACGACACGATAAATCATCTGGCGAAAAGAATATGATTCAACCTATGCCAGGTAAAGGTGAAGAAGCTTACCGTTGGAACTGGGATGCACCTTTGTTGATTTCTCCGCACGACAATAAAACACTTTATTTCGCAGCAAATAAGGTCTTTAAAAGCACTAGTCGAGGTGATGATTGGCAAGTTATTTCCCCAGATTTGTCTCAGCAGATTGACCGTAACAAAATTCCTGTGATGGGGCAAGTTTGGTCGATTGATGCCGTAATGAAAAATGCATCCACAACCATCTATGGCAACATTGTCGCTTTGGATGAATCACCGAAGAAAAAAGGTTTGCTCTATGCTGGCACAGATGATGGACTCGTTCAAGTATCTGATAACGATGGACAAACATGGACAAAAATCGCTAGTTTCCAAGGAATTCCAGCGAATACTCGTGTGAATATGCTTACCGCTTCTCTGCACGATGAAAATACGGTGTTTGCCGTATTCAACAACCACCGTTCGGGTGACTTCAAACCGTATATTCTAAAAAGTACGGATAAAGGAAAAACGTGGACTTCGATCAGCAGTAACTTACCAGAACGCGGATCTGTTTACTGCATCAAGCAAGATTTCGTAGATCCGAACCTTCTTTTTGTCGGAACCGAATTTGGTGCTTATTTCTCCAATGACGGCGGACTTAACTGGACTAAACTTGCTGGTTTGCCAACGATTGCCGTATATGACCTTGACATTCAACAACGCGAAAACGATTTGGTTGCAGCAACCTTTGGACGTGGTTTCTGGGTGTTGGACAATTACTCCCCATTGCGCACATTGACCAAAGAAAACTTGGACAAAAAGGCACACATCTTCCCAGTAAAAGAGGCACTTCTTTACATTCCAGCTGATCCACTTGGACTGGAAGGCACAGGATTCCAAGGAGCTAATTTATGGGCGGCAAAAAACCCAGAATTTGGTGCAACATTTACCTTATATGTCAAAGATGAGTATCCTACTTTGAAAGGAACTCGCCAAGACAAAGAAAAAGCGCTAGAATCTGAGAAGAAAGCCGTTTCCTATCCGACCATCGACGAGTTAAGAAAAGAGCAACAAGAAGGTGACGCGCAACTCGTATGGATCATTCGAAACGACAAAGGGGAAGAAGTGCGTCGCCTATTTTCTAGCCCGTCAAAAGGCATTTCTCGCATGAATTGGAACCTCCGCTATGAATCCACAAGCGCTGTAAATCCATCGGGGGATAAGAACAAAAACAATGGGTTCTTAGTTCCTTCAGGAAACTACACCGTAGAAATTTCTTTGGTGAAAGATGGAATGGTGACTTCACTAGTGGGGAAAACACCATTTGTAGTGAAAGGGTTAAATAATCAAACATTGCTTGCCAAAGATCCAGTTGAATTGAACACCTTCCGTAAAGAAGTTGGTGACTTAAGCAGACGTATAAGCGGCACCACTGCGCAAATGAACGAATCGAAAGAATTGCTCGATCAAATGGAACATGTGCTTCTCACCTACCCAGGAACAGACCTTAAATTGCTGAGCGAGACGCGTGCTTTGCGACTCATCTATGACGAATGTGCTATTCTGATGTGGGGAGATGGACTAAAAACAGCCAAAGAATTCGAAGCCCTCCCTGGAATTAACGGTCGCTTGGGGATTGTTGAATACTCACTGTACGAC
>CANGIC010000066.1 GCA_947453795.1 Flavobacteriales bacterium | reverse complement strand
TTGAAGTGGAGACAGTGCGTTTCTGCTCGATGGCTAATGATGAAATTGCCGCTATTCGCTATTCCATTAAACCACTTAACTTTTCAGCAAACTTTAAGATTGCACCTTACTTGGATGGACGCGTAAACAATGCGGATTCCAACTATAATGAGTTCTTCTGGACGCCAGACATTCAGCGCATCGGAGTTCGCAAAGGTGTGGTTAGTGCCAAGACCAAGAAAACAGATTTCCTCGTTTCCAATGCCATGCGTTTCTCCTTCTGGGAAGGGTCAAAAATTCTTGACATTCATCCCAATCTTAAGGAAGAAGAACTTTACATTGAAAACAATTTTGAGCATTTCCTGGAGAAAGGAAAAACCTATACCATCAAGAAGTATGTCTCGGTAACCTCATCCATCAACCACTCCCATTTCAATACGGTAGCCGCATCGATTACCAATGTTACGGCTGCGTATGTGCGTGGCTTTGATGCCTTGCACGAAGAACACATTGCTGCATGGAAAGCCATTTGGGAAAATGCAGACGTGGTGATTACAGGTGATCAAGCGGCACAGCAAGCCATCCGTTTCAACATTTTCCATCTGTACCAAACCTACACAGGGAAAAATCCCAAACTCAACATTGGACCAAAAGGTTTTACGGGTGAAAAATATGGCGGTGCCACCTACTGGGATACGGAGGCCTATTGTATTCCTTTCTACCTAAAGACAGCCCCTTCAAAAATTGCCCGTCAGCTCTTGAAGTACCGCTATTTTCAATTGGACAAAGCCATTGAGAATGCAGAAAAACTTGGGTTTAAAGACGGTGCTGCCTTGTACCCCATGGTGACGATGAATGGCGAGGAGTGCCACAACGAATGGGAAATCACCTTTGAGGAAATCCATAGAAATGGGGCTATTGCCTTTGCCATTTACAACTATGTGCGCCACACCGGTGATTTCGATTATGTGAGTAAATATGGCATCCATGTCCTCACTGCCATCGCACGATTCTGGGTGCAGCGCTTCAATTGGTCCACAGACAAAAACAAGTACGTCATGCTTGGTGTTACCGGTCCGAATGAATACGAAAACAACATCAACAACAACTGGTACACGAACTTTCTAGCGCGTTGGTGTATTCAATATGCCCTGGAATGCAACGACCGTTTGGAAAAAAATGGTGTTACATTGACCACTAAAGAACGTGAGCAATGGGTTCATGTGACGGAAAATGTGTACTTCCCACTTCTTGAAGGCACCAATGTTTATCTTCAGCAAGATGGATTCATGGATAAAGTCATGATGAATGCCGCTGACCTTCCCGATTCGGAACGCCCCATCAACCAGCATTGGTCGTGGGACCGCATTTTGCGCTCTGTATTTATCAAGCAGGCCGATGTTTTACAAGGCATTTATTTGTTCGAAGACCGTTTCAGCGAAGATGAAATTCGTGAAAACTTTAACTTTTACGAACCTAAAACCGTTCACGAGTCCTCTCTATCACCGTGTATTCACTCTATCTTGGCAGCGCGCATTGGTGATCAAGAGCGTTCGTATGAATTGTACCTCCGCACCTCACGTCTCGACCTTGACGACTACAATCACGAAGTCAGCGAAGGATTGCACATTACGAGTATGGCAGGCACATGGATGAGTATTGTTGAAGGTATGGCTGGAGTGCGCGTGATTGACGGAAAATTATCCGTTCGACCAATGATTCCTAAAAAGTGGAAATCGTATTCATTCCAGATCTTCTTCAAAGAACAACCCGTGCATATTCATGTTTCAGGAAAAACGATCGAGATATCCAACCTTGGCACAGATGCCCTCGACTTTAGTATGATCGATCAAAAATATTCCTTAATTGCTGGAGAAAAACAAATAATCGCCATCCCATAACTTCCCGATTATGAAAACCATCTTTCGACTTTATCTTCTTGCCGTCATTGGCAGCTTAACATGCACGCAGCCCATAAGCGCTCAAGTAAATGATCCCAGTCGACAGATTGTATTGCAAGGATTTTGGTGGGATTACTACAACGCCAATTTTCCTAACGATTGGGCAAATTATCTGGCTGAACTTGCGCCTCGTTTGAAAGCGTTGGGGATTGATGCCATTTGGATTCCACCGTCCATTAAAAATACGGGAACAAACAGTGTTGGTTATGCGCCATTTGACAACTACGACTTAGGAGACAAATACCAAAAAGGATCTACGAATACCCGTTTGGGGGATAAAGACGAACTGTTACGCTTGATTGCTGTTATGAAAGCCAACGGTATCGATGTCATTCAAGACATTGTACTCAACCACGTTACAGGAGCTGGAAGTGGTGCTGGACAAGGTGGAAATGATCCAGGTGCTATGGATGATGGTTCAACGAACAAATACAAGAATTTTCGCTACACCTGCTACAACACACCAGCGATAACCGAAACGGCCGCTGACTATTTAGCGCGTCAAGGACGATTCTCCAAAAACTGGCAGAATTTTTACCCCAATGCAGGAAATCCGTGTTGTACCAATGACATCAACTCTCCCTTTTGGGGTCCAGATGTTTCATACGAAGCAAGTGCCTTTGGTTTAAGCAGTAATGCCACCTTTAATCCGGCACAAAGCACCGATTATATGCGGGCAGGAACACGCAACTGGTTGATCTGGTACAAGAAACAAGTTGGCTGGGATGGCGTTCGAATAGACGCAGTTAAACATTTTCCTACCTATGCCGCAGAGGATTTCCTTTGGAACCTGCAGTTTGGCTCCTTGTGGGCAAGTGGTGGAAACCAGATGTATGCCGTTGGTGAATGGGTTGGATCAGCCACGGAACTTGATGCATGGGCTAACAATGTTCAAAATCGTGCAGGCACCTTTGATTTCGCCCTTCGTGGTGGCTTGACATCCATGATTTCCGGCAATGGGAATTTTGACATTGGAACCATTCCGAATTACCAACAACAGAATCGTTTGCGCACCGTTCCTTTTGTCAACAATCACGATACCTATCGTCCAATTGTCGATGCCACTGGGAACATTACTGGATGGAATACCGGCTCACAGCTCGGACAACAAATTGAACCCAACGATGGACGTCGAAGTGCGGCATATGCCATTTCCTTTGCGGTAGATGGTGCCCCACAAGTATTCTTTGAAGATTTATTCAATATTGGTTATTTGGGAAATCGCTTCAATCACGACCCAGCGAACGCCTCTCAACTTCCTGTATACAGCGACTTAGAAAACCTCATCTGGTGTCATCAAAACCTACGTTTTAAAGAAGGAAGTTATCTTGTGCGTTGGCAAGCCGCCGATGCATTGGTGATTGAACGATCGGCAAAAGCATTGATTGCAGTAAGCGATTCTTGGTCAAACTGGCAAAACCTGAATGGTGTGCAAACAAGCTGGCCTGATGGAACTGTATTGATCGATTATTCTGGGGCGAATGGCACCGCAACTGCGACCGTTTATGGAGGCGGGAAAGTAAATATTGCCATCCCACCGTGTGATGGTTCAGCGCTACAAGGCCGTCGTGGTTATTCCATCTGGGCACCGCAGGGGATCACCGCCAATTATGTACGACCAATAAAGCGCACCACCCAAGAATGGGAAATGGCCGGTGACCTAGGCGACAACAGTCCTGCTTCATTGCAGCAAGGCGGAAACTTGCCTACAAACAGCACCGATTGTCGTTTGGTAGGACGTATATTCGCCCAATCTGGACAACAGATCAATCTTGAACTCTATCCTGAAAATCCACTTTTGCCGATTACAGTTTACTATTTGGACAAAGACTGTAACGTGATTGATTCCGTGAGCGCCGCAGGAACAATACTCGATTCAATCGTCCCTGCCTATTCCGGATGGTTCAGCATTCGCATTAAAAATGCCACGGCTACCCAAGCGGGTCAAAAATGTTATGTCAAATTGATCTATACGGCTCCTGGCATTGTGGACACCAGCGTTCCAAAAAACAAATGTGCGTGTACTTCATCCTCTGCTGGAATTGAAGAGACGATGAATACTGAATGGATGGTTTATCCGAATCCTGCGAAGACCGAGGTCACTGTTGAATACATGATCCCTATGCCCGTCGACGCAGAAATACAGCTGTATAGCATGGACGGGAAGCAAGTACCAATAACCATTCATTCCATCGACGCACGAAGTTTCCACTTGGATATTTCCGCTATTGAAGAAGGCAATTATCTCTTGGTGATCAATTACGGGAATCATACCTTCCGTCAGCGTATTGTTCGACAGTAATAGACATAGTTATTCCGTTAAAAAATAGTTAGTGTAATTTGTACAATAACTATTTTTTCGTACATTAGCAAAAAGGAAATACCATGAAACTTGCGATTAACGGATTTGGTCGTATCGGCCGCTTGGCATGCAGAGTAGCTGCTGCTCGAAAAGACATTACTCTAGTGGCCATCAATGATTTAATGGATGCCGACTACATGGCGTATCTCTTGAAATACGACTCTACGCATGGGCGTTTTGACGGTACTGTTTCGGTTGAAAATGGAAACTTGGTCATTAATGGTCAAGTGGTGCGCATTTCTGCTGAGCGCGATCCGGCCAATTTAAAGTGGGACGAGGTAAGCGCTGATGTTGTGCTCGAATGCACTGGACTTTTCCTTACCCAAGAATCTGCAAACGCTCATCTTTTGGCTGGAGCTAAGAAGGTGGTACTTTCCGCACCGGCAAAAGACGATACCCCAACTTTCGTGATGGGTGTAAATCATCAACTGTTAAACAAAGATCAACACATCATCTCCAATGCTTCATGTACGACGAATTGTTTGGCGCCAATCACCAAAGTTCTAAACGACAACTTTGGCATTGAAGAAGGGTTGATGAGCACAGTTCACGCTGTAACAGCCACCCAAAAAACGGTTGATGGTCCGTCGCAAAAAGATTGGCGTGGAGGACGCGGAGGATTTCAGAATATCATTCCATCATCCACGGGAGCGGCAAAAGCCGTGACCTTGGTCATTCCTGAGTTGAAAGGAAAATTGACCGGTATGTCCTTCCGGGTTCCTGTTGCAGATGTTTCTGTTGTGGATTTAACGGTTCGATTGAAAACACCAGCCAGTTACGAAGCGATTTGCAATGCCATGAAAAATGCTTCAGAAAATGAGTTGAAGGGCATTCTTGGTTACACCGATGAGGAAGTTGTGTCGAGCGATTTTATTGGAAATCCATGCACCTCCATATTCGATGCGCAAGCCGGGATTGCACTCAACGATCAATTCGTGAAGGTGGTGAGTTGGTACGACAACGAATGGGGGTATTCCAATAAATTGGTGGAGCTTGCTTTCCTTGCCAACAGCTTAAGTGTTTAAGATATTGTCTTTATACTCACAATCCTCAACGTCGATAATGAAGCAAAACAACGCAGAAAAGCCAATATCTCTTTGTGCGTAAACGCTTTTTCCTTTTACCACAGAGGCACAGAGAAAAAATTGCTTTTCTTGCAAAAATCTTATGAAATTAAAGTATTTGGATTTTGTCCGTTTATCTTCCGTCTTAAATTATACGCAACGAAACTCTGCAAATCCCAACACTCATTATCACTGCGGATCTGCGGTTTAATACTCATACAATATCCCTTTGCATTTAAACGTTTTTTCTTTTCACCACAGAGGCACAGAGAAAAAATGTCTCTGGCATCAATCCTGTTTAACAAACTCTTTGGAGAAGTAACCTTCTGCGCTTTCTATCAGCAGTAAATAGGTTCCATTGGCTATGCCATTGAGTTGTACTTTAAGCGCATCATTTGCTGTCATTGTTCCTAGCGACATGGATTTCAGATCCTTCCCGCTTTGATCAATAATGCGCAGCACCACTTGGGTTAAATCGCGCTGTGAACGAATGAACATCTCCTCAGCACTTGGATTTGGATACAAGGTGCATTGAAAATTATCCATCGCCAATTCCTCGTACCCTACTGTCGAAAGTATCGTTGGCTTCGGCAAATGCACAGACGTATAGACGCGGTATTCTGCTGGAGCCATAGCCATCTGCATATTCACATTGGACACATCAATGCTGTCCCCGGTATAGTACTCGTACCACATCCCTGTATGTGGAAATCCAGCATAAGGCGTCTGCTGGGTCACAGCAAAGTTGGCAATCACCATGGCATCCATCGATGGATGAGTAAAATTAATTTTCTTCACGGAACCATTTAATGCATGGGAAAATGTTCCGTCATTGAATACCGGATATTCCGTTCTCAATTTCAAGGTCGCAGCATATACATCGTACAATTGACGGCGATTGTTCTGCAGGTAGTAGGACCACAAAATAGGTTTATTGCAAATACGACATGGATTGTCAATCGAGATGTCATAGCCCAACTCTCCAAATTGCCAAATCATCTTCGGACCTGGAGTTGTCAACATCATTACCGCTGCTGCTTGAGCACGCAACAGGGCGATTGGCAACTCTTTCACGTTGTGTGAAGGGTTTGTTGTGACACCTGCATTAAGGCACTCATATACCCCTCGTTCTTCATCATGACTTTCACTGTACGTTACCAAATGTGGACTGGTCCAACCGCGTGAGGAATAAACGCCATTCGTGAAGTTGGAATTATTGCCCTTCATGGCTTGGTGGTATTCGTAGGTTAAATTCCCCCAAAGCATCATCCCATAGTTAGCCAATTGTGTTTCTTCTGCATTGTCTGCCCAATGTTCCAAAATCATGTAGGCATCCGGTTGTTGAATCCACAATGAATCGGCCATGCGTTTGATGATTGCGATGCGTGTATTGCTGTAATTTACCCCGCTGTTGACAAACCCTTTGGTGAAGTCAAAACGGTATCCATCGATGTGAAATTCATTCATCCAATGGCGGTTCACACGATCTACATAGTCTTTGGTGGGTTGCACCTCATGATTAAAGTCGTATCCCCAGCAATACGGGCTATGTGGACAAATGGCATTGAACCATGGGTTATTCGCCGCAGGACGACTATTTGCTGCATCCCAGTACATGTTCACCATCGGGTTTTGCCCGAAGGCATGATTGAGCGCGATGTCCATAATCACTGCGATTCCGCGGCCGTGGCAAGAATCGACAAATTCTTTAAACTTCTCAGGTGTACCATAATACTTGTCAAGTGCCATGTGGAAACTTGGATTATAGCCCCAGCTTTCGTTCCCTTCAAATTCACCCACCGGCATCAACTCAATGGCATTTACACCCAATTGATCCAAGTACGCCAAGGTGTCGATAAGTGTCTGGTAATTTCGTTTTGCTATGAAGTCGCGTACGAGCAACTCATAGATCATCAGGTTTTTTTTCGCTGGCTTTTGATAGCCATCGTTCTGCCAAGAAAAATTCGTTGGATTGGTTTCAAACACGGACAATAAACCAGTGGTCTGTCCTGTTGGGTAAGTATATGGATTCGGATAGGATGCTGCGCTAATTGTTCCATCATTGCTTGGATCGGCAACAATTAAACTGAGTGGATCCGCAAAGCGCTGAACCCCATCGATGTAATACTGATATCCATATTTTGTATCCGGCTGAAGGCCGCTGATTTGAATCCACCAGGTGGTTAAATCTTGGGATAAATTCATGTGGTAAGCCAAGCTTGGCGTCCATCCGTTGAAGTCACCAAGTACATAGATGTTGTTTTTCTGTGGGGCATACAACTTAAGGATGACCGTATTTTGATCGACATAATTCAATCCGTTGAGCAATCCAGCCGGTGGATCGATAAGCGTTGGTTGTGGATTGACCACGATGAGCACTGAATCGGAAATCACTTCTGTGCCGTTATCGGCTGAGAATCGAATCCAGTGTTCACCAGGTGTATTCACTGTATAATTTTGATTCAACACCGTTGCCGATGCTGCATTCGCAATCGGAACATTGTTGTCTGTAAAAGTCAAACTTGCATTTTGATTGCTCTTCCCCACGAGTGGCACTGAAGCCCCGAGATTGACAGCCATCACATTTTCAGGAGAAAAGATTTTCGCGAGAAATCCCGCTGTTGTTGGATACACATCGTAGTAGATGTCTGATCCATCGGCCGAACGACCAACCGTAGTTCCCGCTGCATTGCGAAAAACGAAGGCCATTTTTTCAACCACCGTGCCTACAGGAAAACCATAGAACACATCCATATCGACTGTAATCTGGTGAATGTTGTTGCCAAGATTTGTCATTTGAACGCTGGCATCTGCCGTTCCCCATGTACCTTGCACAAAAAGCCAATTGGTAGGAGAAGTACTTTGATCGGTAATTAATCCCATGTGCGCATACACCGTACTTGTTCCTATGAGCGCAGCATTTCCTTCCGCAGCGTTATAGGTGATGGTCACCACATCATTTACTGTTGGAAAAGCAGGGCTCACATCCAGAATTTGTGCGGAAACTGACCACGAAAAATACATGGCAGTGATTAATGCAACTGATTTTATAACGCGCATGGGTAAAAGGTTTAGTGCAAAGAAAACCCGGACACTAGGCCCGGGTTAACCAATAAGTTAGATCAGATTACTTAACAATCTTTCCTGTAACTGTGCTTTCGCCAGCTTTAACAGTGTAGATGTAAGTTCCTGCATTCAATTGTGCAGTGTTTACCGCAGCAGTTGTTTGGTTAGAAACTGTTGTTGTAGAAAATACTTTTCCTGTAAGGTCAAACAATGTGATTGTCACATCATTCGTTCCGTTCAATGCAAATGTAAATGTTGCTGTTTCGTTCACTGGGTTAGGCGTAACAACTACATTGTTGATTGCTGTTTCAGGCAAGCTAGCAGCACAAGCAGTACACGCATCCCATACATAGCACAACGTTGTGTTTGATGAAGGGACAACCAATGTACGGTTGATGTTCCCAGAACCATCGTCAACACCACATCCACCAGAAACGATTGTGTTTGCTGGATCAGTTCCTTCGTTTGTTCCCCAGTCACCGTTTACAAATTTGTAGTACTGCGTAGCTCCAACAGAAGCAGTAGGGTAAGTTACGTCGATTGACCAAATACCGTTTCCAAGATCTGTCATTGCTGCAGAAGCATCAGCAGGAGCCCAATCAGCTACTGTTGAACCATTTGATGTAAAGTTACCACCAACGCGGATTCCATTAGCGTTTAGGGTGTTACCCGCTGCTAGGTATGCGTTAACATCAACTTGATACGTCACAGTCACCTGAGCGTAAGATGCAATACTCAATCCGAGTACTGAAAGAATAGTAAACATTTTTTTCATATAACTAAGTTTAATTGTTTCGGCAATATTACAATAAAATTTACTTAGTGTCATTATGACATTTATTTTTTTTCTTCACGCGTGATTATTTTTTTCTGCGTAACTTCGAAAAAAATATTTTTCAACGCACATGAATGAACTAATTCACGGGCTCAGCGACCAGATCCTGACCACTGCAAATGACACTAACGCGCTCAATTTCAAAGGAAAAAACGCGCAATTCGATTCAATTCTTTTCACCGGTTTAGGTGGTTCGGGGATTGGACTTAAGTTGATGCTCGATTGGACAAGTGCCTCACGCACAGTGCCTGCCGTATTAACGCAAAACTACACATCGCCAAACTTTGTGGGTAAAAATACATTGGTCATCGCTTCTTCATACTCAGGAAATACGGAAGAAACAATTTTCACCTTGAAAGATTGCATGGACCGTGGTGCTCAAATCGCTGGAATAACTTCCGGTGGAAAATTGGAAGGTATCTGCAACGACAACGATTACAGTTTATTAACAGTGCCAGGAGGATTGCCACCACGCGCTGCATTGGGGTATTCCCTTGCTGCTCTTGCACGCATGCTTGATGCCTACGGAATCACCGAAGGTCTTACAGGACGTATCACAGACGCTGCAAACCAACTGAAAGAAATGTCGGATGCCATCAACGCGCATGCGCGCAAGGTAGCGACAGAAATCGTTGGGAAAAATATCGTTTTCTATGCAGAAGCGCCTTACGAGGGCTGTACAATTCGTGCGAAACAACAGCTGAACGAGAATTCGAAATTGCTTTGCCGTTGTCACGTTATTCCTGAAATGAACCACAACGAGCTCGTTGGTTGGGGCTGGGGAACAGACAATGATGCGGCGATCTTCTTCGAAAACAGCGACATGCACCCGCGCAACAAACGTCGTTTCGAATTGACACGTGAGGTTGTGGAAACAAAAACTCCGCATATCTTCGACATCAAAGCACCTGCAGGAGACCCAATTCTTCAAAGCTTGTACTTCATTCACTTCGCGGATTGGTTGTCATACCACCTTGCGGTAGATAGCAAAACAGACATTTACGACATCAAAGTCATCGATCATTTGAAGTCTGAATTGGATAAAATCTAATTCGATTTTCGGATTTAATGAAAAGGAAATGCCGCTTGGTGTTTCCTTTTTTGTTTGTGGAAAGATAAATTATTGGAAATTTCACCTGAGGCAAACCATTAAAATGGTTCATCAACAATACCCTCTCGACATACCCTACCCCAGGTTGAAACCCTATAAACCCCAGGTTGAAACCCGGGGCTCGGGTAACCAAAAAACATGTAATATTAAGCCATGAAAATTTGTGCTGCGCTCCTCATTCTATTTCTTGGATTTAATACCTCCGCCCAAACCTTTTTTATCCATGATTCATTTACCGGTGAAGCCATTCCTTTTGTGAAAGTGCGGCCATCGGCGGGAGAACCATTCTTGGCAGATCTTGATGGTGCAATTCATTTCACCTCACTACCTGAAACCGTTGAACTTCGCGCAGGTGGATACCGAGACACCATCATTTTATTAGCAGCACTAAAGGACAGCTTTTTACAGATGCAACCTTATGTGCAATTCATCCAAGAGGTGCGTGCTGTGGCGGGTGAAAATCCAGCGCACCGAATTATCAATTTAGCCATTGCCAATCGAAAGAAAAACAATCCCTTGGAGAATGATGCCTTTCGCTATGAGAGCTACAGCAAATTTATTTTTGATGTCAATCGCGACGGCATCGAGGACTTTTTGGCCGACACAAGTAAGGTAAGCGTTGCAAACTTTATGGATCAACAGCACCTCATGATCTTAGAAAGTGCCTCCACCCGCACCTTCATCCCACCAGCACACGACAAGGAGGAAATCACTGCCTACAAAGTGTCTGGCTTCAGCGATCCTGCCCTTTCGACGTTTGCAAATGAACTGCAGTCCTTCAGCTTCTATGAAAACCAGTTCAACCTTCTTGGTAAAACCTACATCAATCCAATTGCTTTTGGTGGAACAAACCGCTACGTCTTCGTATTGGAAGACACCACCATCGTCAATCGCGATACTACCTTCACCATCTTCTACCGACCGCGATCAGGTAAAAACTTCGATGGCATGACCGGACGACTCTACATCAACACCAATGGATACGCCATTGAAAAGGTAACGGCCAAACCCTACCTGGATACGGCAGGCACTCCTGTTACCATTGTTCAGGAATACGCCTTTGTAGAAGGAAAAAAGTGGTTTCCATCCAAGCTCAGCACAGAAATCGAATTGCGCTCCTTGCCTATCACGCTCAGGGCCAAAGACAGTACCATCGTAATGACTTTTCTTGAAGGCCGAGGAAGTACCTATGTCAAAAAAGTGGAAATCAATCCCGAAGGATTGCGCAAGCGCGACTTCAGCAACGTTACGGTGATGACCAATGAGGACGCCAATGCCGTTAAGGACGAAACCTGGGATAGTTTACGGGTGTATAAAATCACCGAAAAAGAAAAACGCACCTATACTGTGATTGATAGCGTTTCCAAAGCAGAACATCTGGATGAACGATTGACTATGGTGTCAAGCTTAGCAGACGGAAAAATCCCGATGAAAGCACTCGCCTTGGATCTCACTCGACTTCTTGACTTCAATTACTACGAGCGCTACCG
>CANGIC010000065.1 GCA_947453795.1 Flavobacteriales bacterium | reverse complement strand
GGTAGGAGAGAGGTGTTCTTGTAATCCAATGACCTTAATAAAATTCAATTCTTCTTTTGCAACATCTTCAGGTGTCTCATTGTTCAAGACGCGGATCAATAAACCGATAATTCCTTTGGTGATGATGGCATCCGAATCTGCTGTGAATATCATTTTTCCATCTACTACGGAAGAATCTAGCCACACACGTGACTGACAACCTTCAATCAGTCGATCATCCGTTTTTTTAGACGGGTCTATAGCGGGTAAATCTTTTCCGAGGTCTATGATGTACTCATACTTTTCCATCCAATCGTCGAATAGGGAAAACTCATCGATGATATCTTGTTGCTTTTCAGTTATGGTCATGGAAATGGTTTGTAGCGTATATTGACTTAATTGGAGATGGTTTTTTTCGATTCAGCTTATTTCAACATCTGGATGCTTTTTTCCACGGCTTCAATAAATGTATCTACCTCTTGACGCGTATTGTAAAATGCGAACGACGCTCTTACCGTCCCAGGAATTCCATAAAAATCCATTAAAGGTTGGGTACAGTGGTGTCCTGTGCGTACTGCGATTCCTTGTTTATCCAGTAAAGTGCCTAAATCGAAGGGGTGAATGCCATCCATGATGAATGAAACAACACTAGTCTTTTTCTTCGCCTCACCGATGATGCGCATACCCTCAAAGGTATCGAGCATATCTTGTGCGTAATGTGCCAGTTCTTTCTCGTAAGCTTGAATGGCGTCGATGTCCATTCCAGATAAAAACTTGATGGCTTCACCGAGGCAAATCCCACCCGCAATGTGAGGGGTTCCTGCTTCGAATTTGTGCGGCAATTCATTGTAAGTCGTGCGCTCGAAAGTAACACGCGAGATCATGTCACCACCACCTTGGTACGGCGGCATGCGATCGAGAAGATCTTCCTTCCCATAAAGAACTCCAATTCCGGTTGGCCCAAACACCTTATGACTGGAAAACACAAAGAAATCACAGTCCATGTCTTTCACGTCGATCGGCATGTGTTGGATACTTTGCGCTCCGTCAACAAGAATCTTCGCACCTACGGCATGTGCCTTCTGCGCAAGTTCTTTGACAGGGTTAATTGTTCCCAGTGTGTTGGAAATATGAGTAATGGCGACAAGCTTCGTCTTTTTCGTAAGGAGCTTGTCAAATTCTTCGGTTATTAATTCGCCCTTTTTGTTGATTGGTGCAACGCGCAAGACTAACTGTTTGCGCTGACACAACATCTGCCAAGGAACAATATTCGAGTGATGCTCCATTGCTGAAATCAAAATCTCGTCACCTGGGGATAAGAGCTCACCGAAAGAATTGGCGACAAGATTGATCCCATCTGTCGTTCCTTTCGTGAAGATGATTTCCTCCGATTTTCTGGCGTGAATGTACTTCTGAATGATTTTGCGTGCTTCTTCAAACTCCGTCGTTGCCTTTTGACTCATGTAGTGAACACCGCGGTGAATGTTTGCGTTGTCTTTTGAATAGTACTTATTGATGGCATCAAGCACAACCTGTGGTTTTTGTGATGTTGCACCATTGTCAAAATAAATCAAATTCTTGCCATACACTTGCTGACGCAATGCTGGAAATTGTTCTCGAATTTCACGAACAATAAATGGTGTTTTTTGCCCCTCTGTCATATCAAGTGTAAAAATACAAAAAGGGTTATTTGGATTCGTTCTAAAGAGTGGATTTTTTGAAATCATTTTTCTACCAACCTCTAATAATCCTTTTCATAACAGGTATCATGTGATGGCTTGATGAAGTTTGTACTCATAACTCGCAACTCATAACTCATAACTCATAACTCGCAACTCATAACTCATAACTCAAAATTTCCTATCTTCACCCAACCTTAAACTTTAAATTAGAGTCTATTAGAGCGTGAGAACAGATGCAGATTTATTTGAGGACCTTGTAAGGCGTTGTGCGAAGCGTGATAATGCCGCGCGCAAGCAGCTCTACGATATGTTTTCAGCGCAAATGTTCTCCATTTGTCTGCGCTACACAAAAAATAGAAGTCAAGCCGAAGATGTATTTCAAGAGTCCTTTTTAAAGGTGTATGAAAACATTGGCTCCATTAAAAATGTGGCGGCACTTCCGGGCTGGATTAAAATGATTTTTGTGCATACTTCAATTGATTTTCTGCGCATGGAAATGAAATTCAATTTGCACGATGTCGATGTCAACGAGCAAAAAATTTATGTCGATCAGGACATCATCAGCGACATGAGTGTTTCGGAATTGAGTGAACTGATTAAAGAGCTCCCCGTAAAAAGCCGAACTGTTTTCAACTTATACGTAATTGAGGGATATAATCACAGGGAAATAAGTGAAATCATGGGTATTTCTGAGGGAACATCAAAATCACAATTGTTTGATGCCAAGCAGAAATTAAAGAAGAAATTAAATAGATTGAATAAACCTCTTTTAAAAATTGTGGTTTGAAACAGCAGAATTTCGATAGCGAATTTGAAAATCTCATCCGTGAGAAGATTACTGGGGACCAGCAGGATCCGGAGTCGATTTTATGGAAACGTTTGCAGGACCAAATGCGTTACAACGATGAATTGGCGCGCAATAAAAAGCGACGTTTTTTTATACTCTCTAGTGCTCTTGTCGTCATTTCGATGAGTGTTGGTATGCTTATCGGAAATGTGAAATGGGTGGGCAAGAAGGATAGTCAACATGCTGTTGCGTTTAAACAAAAAGGAACAGGAAAGAAAAGTCCGAATGGGAAATCGCACACCCATGCATCCATAGAAATTACGCCTACTCAAAAGAAGAGCAGCAATGCATCTATTGTTCCGGTTCAACCTTCAATGGAACATACGAATGTTCATTACGTTCAACAAACTACAGATCGTACAGAGGATCCACAAGGAAATGCTGTTTTCATTGCAGCGGATAATGCAGTTACAAACGCATCTACTACTGAGGATAATCCCATTACAGACAAGTCGCCAATAGCTGCCGCACAACTTTCTGATCAAAACGATGGAGGTCAGCAAACAACGGTTTCAGGAAGTACAGGTAATCCCGTGTCCATTCCGGAAGAGACACCTAGTCAAGAAATAGTGTTGCCTTTTCAACACGTTGAAGCGAAGCAGGACCGAGCAAACACTGTGCTTGATGTCATTCCAACTGCGGTTTTAGGCAAACTATCACTTACGATGAATTTAAGTCCCGACTATGTTTATCGCTCGGCGCGTGACCATTCGTCGGGAACCCTATTGAATGCCGCATATTTTAATGCCGCCGAATCGGGTAAAGTGGTGATGAACGGAGGACTTGGCGCGATATATTCATTAACACCATTGTTTTCTGTGAAGGGTGGGGTTCAATTAGCGACGTATCAAACAGCATACAGTGTTTCCAATCAATTGGTGTTTACGGATACTGTAGCTAAATTTGTTCAGATTGAATCTGCTTATGGACAAATGCAGTTGCCTGAAAGTAATTTCCAAAACGCTGGTCCACAAAACCCAGATGAAGAGGAGCCGACGCAAGTGGACACCGCTTCGATCATGTTGACCTATACGAACGCGCAAACATTGCGCATGGTTCAAGTACCCCTTGCTTTGGAGTTTGGCGTTCAACAAGGAAAATTGAGGTACATCGCAGGCGTTGGACTTACCTATGGTTATTTGACTTCCGCGCATGCTGATTTTGTAGCCAATGGTTTTACACCGATTCGATCAGATGTTCGCTCTTTGTTCAACCGAAACTCCTTGTCAGGGGCGCTTCATTTTGGTGTGGAGTACGCCATCTTGCCGAAGCTTTCCGTGCGTGCAACTCCATCGTTCACGTATATGTTGACCAAGATGAACCGTATGGGTACGATTTCCACCCATGGATTCTGGGGAGGCATAGACCTTGGATTGCGGTTTAACTTATAGTTGCATTTTTTCTTTTCCCCTTCGCCCAATGTAATAATCTGTGTTTTTTCTTTTGATAACATTCAGTTTATATTAAATTAATTTAAACACCCCAAGTATTTATTCAATTTGAGACAGTTTTTCTCGATTTGGGAAATCGCGTTGCATTGCAAATATGCAAACGCCCTAAAACAGGAGTTTTATGCGTATGTATAAGTTTGGCATCTGCTTTGAAAAAGTTAGTTGAATGTGTATTCGAACGATTAAATTATGATGAACTCAATTTTAATAGCGAACCGAAATGAACTGCAAATCATGAGGTCAGGATTAGACTTAAGTGTTCTAAATGAAGTGAATATGATTGATGTGTTAAGGGTGTTTTACCGCTCTGTTATACTTTATTCCGTCAATGTAAAAGCACATACTCAATCTATATCTTCGCGATACGATCAAACCTATTCATCTCTCCATTCTAAACTTATCTCTTGAAATCTTTAGTTTTTCTAATAGCGCTCTTTTTCTTGCATTCGCTTTCGTTTGCGCAGAATCTCCCTACGGATGATTTGCCGACGGGGAGAAAGCTGTGGGGCAATACTAGCTTGGAATGGAAGTTTGCTGAAAAATTTTCTGTGTTTTTTGAACCCATGTTTGGTTATAATCTGACGGAGCGTCGTTTGCAATTTGGACAAACAGATGTCAAGTTGTATTACCGTCCAACTAAGATTGTTACTCTTGGCTTGAGCTACAAGCCCATGTTCATCTTTGGGTCCAATAGCATTCAACGCTACGATCGGGCATATGCGGAGGTAGTGTTGCGTCACAATATCTGGAAGATACGGGTGAAACAAACCATTTTTGGGGAAGGATTTTTTCCGAATCTTCCGAAATACCGCTACCGTTTTTGCTACGGTTTGAATGTGTATTCACCAAAGTCATTCACAAACATTAAACTAACGCCCTTCATCAAAGGGGAGGTGTATTATTACCTTGGAGGAGATCCTGTTTCCTATTATGGCCATGATGCCAATCAAGATGCGTATCTCATTGCAAAAAATTCTCCGAACGATTTTCATCGCTTCCGCTTTGTCGCTGGGGTGACCTCCAAGCCACTTTCATTCATGAGGGTGACCTTTTATTACCTCTACCAACGGGAGTTCAATACGCCATTCACTCAGTGTAGAGGGTTGAATGTGCCGAGCAAAAACCAGAATTTTTATAAAATCCCTTTTAATAATTTTCACACCCTGGGATTTGAAATAGAATTTGTGATTAAAAACAAAAAGAAAAAGAAAGAAGTCGAGTCCGACGAGTTTTCCTCACCAAGATTTAAATTTTAAGTTATGTTGATTAAAAAAGCAATCATTTGCAAAGATGTTGAAGAGTTTAACATCAATTCATCCATCAAAAAAACGCATGTGCCAAAGGCGGGAGATGTCGCAGTCTTTAAAGTGTTGAGCACTGGAAAGCACGATGCTATTCAGGGTGTTAATGGAAACAATACCTATATTTTTGAAGGCGATTATGTCATGCTTGCATTTGGAAACCGCTATGCCACGGGTCAGTTCGAGGGATATGTTCCAGAGGGCTATTTGCCACGTTACCAGATTCTTGGAAAAGGAGGTGCCGTTGGTCGTTTGGAATCGATGAATGTGAAGCTTAAGAAGGTGGGGGCAACAGATTTGCGCCTTGTGGGCTATGCAACGAATGCAGAAGGAAACGTGATCAATACCAAGTACATGAACAGAAGTGAGGTGACCTTCAACCCAAAAACGATCCGTACCCCGAAAATTATTTTGTCCATTGGCGCAAGCATGGATAGCGGCAAAACCACAACAGCTGGTTATCTTTGTCGCGGAATCATGTTGGCGAAAAAGAAAGTGGCCTTTATTAAACTAACAGGAACGGTGATGTCCAAAGACAAATCATTCGTTCGCGACTGTGGGGCAAAAATCGCGCTGGATTTCTCAAATGCAGGATTCCCATCGACCTATTTGTGCGATGAACAAGAGATGTTGAATTTGTACGAATATTTGTTGCAAATGACTGAAGTGATAGATCCTGATTATATTGTTATGGAAATTGCTGATGGATTGTTTCAGCGTGAAACGGCGATGCTCCTTCGTCACAAGTCATTTATGAGCACCATTAGTGGGGTAATGTTCTCTTGTGGAGATTCATTGAGCGCCATGCATGGAATTAAACTATTGGAGGACCTAAATCAAAATATCCTTGGAATTTGTGGTCTTTTTACCATCAGTCCTCTCTTGGTGAATGAGGTGCAGGAAGAAACGAAATACCCGGTATTTACCTTATCTGATTTGTCAAGTCCGAAAATTGTTGACGCCTTGACACCAATGCCTGAACCGAAGAAAATGGCGAGAAAAATCCAACAAAAACTAGTGCATGCTTAATGAAACAGAACGGATAAAAAATAATCCAAAATCCCCGACAAAGGGAATTCTTTGGCAATTTATTTCTGTTCACTGGATGTCGTTTACGTACACCTTACTTTTTGGGGTTATTGCCAATGTGTTTACCATTCTGATTCCAATCAGCATCAGTAAGTATTACAGCATTTTGTTTGAAACAAACAGCAACCGCGCCTTTATTTTGGATATTTTTCCGGGTAATTGGGTGAATTTACTCCCTAATTTCTTGTGGTTTTTTCTTGGGCTGATTGTTTGTTGGGTGTTTTTTTCCTTCTTGCAGCGCTTCAATACAGGTGTACTCGGTGAAAAATTTGTTCGTTCGATACGCGAATCACTTTTTGCGCATCAGATGACGGTACAAATGACCTCGTATGATGCCACGGGATTTGGAAAATACTTGCTGCGCTACAGTGGCGACATGACCAGTATCCGCAATTTTCTTACGGTTGGAATTATCCGGTTTATCATCGATTTATTGCTCGTCATCTTGGCGTTTATTGCGATGTTTTGGATCAATTGGATGCTTTCGTTCATTGTACTTGGTGGGATCCTCATCATTTATTTTACGGTAATTCTCATCAACAAAACGCTGTACAAGGTCACGCTTACCAATAGAAACCGCAAGTCAGGACTTTTGTCTTTTGTCTCTTCTCGTTTGCCTTTGGTCATTACCATTAAAGGATTCAATCGCCAAACGGTGGAAGTGAATAATTTCAATGTGCGCTCTCGGAAAATCTACAAAATGGGAGTACGCTTTCAATGGGTGTACAACCTGGTTGGGGTGATTGTTCCGGGAATGCTCTACCTCACGCTTTTTGCAATCTTAATTACCGTTTACTATTACAAAAGGTCATCGGTGCATTTGCACATGGAACATTTACTTGGATTCATCCTCTTGTTTATCACAGTGCTCCCGGTATTTCGACGCTTAATCCGCGTGTCTTCTATCTGGAAAGTAGGTGAAATTTCTTTCGAGAAGTTGCAATCTGTTTTCAATTTGAAGAAGGACATAAATGCTGCGGATGCGCCTAATTTTCGCTTTAAACGTGGAAATATAGAGTTCAAAAATGTCACCTTTGCCTATTCTGACGATACCGGAAATGTCCTTGATGATTTTTCGCTGCGGCTTGAAGGGTCAAAAGTAAATATGGTATGCCAATCTTCAGGTTTGCCGAAATCGACCTTGATCAAACTCATTATGGGCATTTATGCACCACTTGTCGGTTCGATAAAAATTGACGGTCAAAAGGTAAATCGCGTTCAGCAAAAAAGTCTTAAACGCCGAATATCCATCTTGTCGGAAGATTTCCCTTTGCTGGGTGAAACGGTGTTTGAAGCGAGTGCTTACAATACATCTGAAGTCAATCGTGCTCAGCTTCAAGAGCTTCTCGATGAAATGCAAGAAGGTTTGCCCGAAGAAACCAAGATTACACTCGATTACAAAATTGGCGAGCGTGGACGCAAATTGACTGAACATCAACGCCAAATCGTATTTTGTCTGCGTTGCTTCATGACAAACAAACCCATTCTCCTCATTGAGAATTTTAGCAAATACGTCACCAATCCAGCCTTCAAGAGCATGTGCGCTGCGCTGAACGGATATGCACAAAAAAATAGAACAATTGTACTTTTCGAGTCAAAACCAACACCTCTTTTGGACGAATTAAAACCTGTAATCCATGAAATACATTAACGCAATTTTAGCACTATTTATCTGCCTTTCAACAACATGTGTTGAGGCACAAAAAAAGGAGGAGCTAAGTGATAAATATGTGTTGGTGATTCACGGAGGTGCGGGAACCATTGTCCGTTCAAAAATGACTCCAGCGCTTGAATACGAATATACATGCGCGTTGGAAGAGGCCTTACACCGCGGTCAATACGTGCTCGATACGGGAGGATTGGCCATCACTGCGGTTGAAGTAGCGGTGAAATTCATGGAAGATTCCCCATTGTTCAATGCCGGAAAAGGATCTGTTTTTAGTCACGAAGGAGTGAATGAAATGGATGCGTGTATCATGAATGGGAAGGACCTTACCAGTGGTGCCGTTGCTGGAGTGAGAAATTTAAAGAACCCGATTGAAGGTGCACGTTTGGTAAAAGACAGCTCGAAACATGTGTTTCTTTACGGGGACGAAGCGCAAGAATTTTGCTTATCAAAAGGAGCAGTCTATGCGGATAGCAGCTATTTTTTTACGGAGTTTCGCTGGAATCAATATGTAAAAGCACGCGATAAAGGAGCGATCATTCTCGATCATGACACCACAGATGTCAATTATCAATACAAAACATTGGAGGAGCTGGAGAAATTCGGTACTGTCGGAGCTGTAGCATTGGATCGGTATGGAAATGTGGCTGCCGCAACGTCAACAGGTGGCTTGACCAATAAAGAGTTTGGCCGCATTGGTGATTCGCCAATTGTAGGTGCAGGAACGTATGCGAGCAATCGCAGTTGTGCTGTTTCTTGCACAGGAAAAGGAGAGTTTTTTATTCGTGGAACGGTAGCGAGAGATATTGCTGCGCGCATGGAGTTTGGCGATCTTACCTTAACAGAATCCGGTGAAAGAACAATGAAGAGATTGAATAAACTTGGCGGTTCTGGCGGATTTATTTCGGTCGATAAAAATGGAAACTTCATCATGATGTTCAACACCAAGGGAATGTATCGCGGTGTGGTGACGAACGAAAAAAATGCAGCAGTAAAAATTTATTGAGTTGAACTGCACTAGTTCAGCGATAAATCAGTTCGCTGTTTTCGTCAGCAACATCAAAAACTCTTCGTTTCCATCACCACCCAGAATAGGAGAGGAGATGTGCGCTTTATAGGCCAAATTATTGGCTTCTGCACTCCGGATGATTTGCTGAATCACTTCTGGATATAGTGCTTTATTCTTCACGATTCCACCCTTTGCAATGTTGTCTTTTCCCACTTCAAATTGCGGCTTAACTAAAGCAATTACAAATGCGTTTTCCTTTAAAAAAGCATGGATGAACGGAAATATTTTCTCCAAGGAAATGAAGGAAACATCAATGACACAACCGTCGGACAATTCGGGAATTAACCGGTTTGTCAAATCGCGCACATGGGTTTTTTCTAAGTTGACAACGCGCTCATCGGCTTTCAGTTTGGCGTGCAGCTGTCCTTTGCCAACATCGATACAATACACTTTTTTGACATGTCGCGAAAGCAAGACCTCCGTGAAACCACCGGTCGATGCGCCAATATCAAGTATACAGGCCTCTTCAATAGGTGGATTCCAGTTTTCCAGCGCCTCAAGGAGTTTCAATGCACCACGCGACACCCAAGGCAATTCCTCCGCCATCATTTCAATTTCTGCATCGAGGGGGAACTTTTTTCCCGTCTTGCTAATGAGTTTACCATTGACTTTGACGCCAACCTCACGAATGATCTGTTCGGCACGAACACGCGAACTCACCAGGCCGCGCTGTAGCAAAATTTTATCGAGTCGTTCTTCCACAGCGCAAAGTTACGCTTTCATTGCTTAGCGAATAGGAGTTTCTCGATTTATCGCAGAATCAGTGGTTTTTTTAAGCAATCGTGACGCTTTTATAAATAAATTTGCACAAAATTATTTGTTGTGGAAACAGTCTACATTACCCGCAGAGAAACTTTTAATGCGGCGCACAAGTTGTATCGGCCAGATTGGTCTGAGGAGAAGAATGAGGAAGTATTTGGGAAATGCAGCAATAAAAACTGGCATGGTCACAACTTTGAATTGTTTGTCACGGTAAAAGGTGTTCCTTCAGAAGATACTGGCTTTGTGATGAACCTTAAAGACTTGAGCACTTTACTCAAAGATGCTGTGATCGAGGAATTAGATCACAAAAATCTGAATCTTGATGTCCCTTTCATGAAGGATATTATGGCATCAACGGAGAACCTAGTCATTGTCATCTGGAATCGAATTGAAGGTCAAATTCGCGAATGGGGTGGCGAACTCGCGAAAATTAAATTGGTGGAGACGGAAAATAATTATGTCGAATACTATGGGGGAAAAGAACCTTTTTAAGTTGAAATCGTTATATTGATATAAATAAAACACAATGTATAACGACGAACTCACTCAATCGCTTTCCACACACTACCACGCTGTCATTGAACAATTGGGTGAAGATCCAAACCGTGAAGGTTTACAAAAGACACCGGAACGGGTGGCTAAGGCAATGCAATTTTTAACACACGGTTATGACATCAATCCGGATGATCTTGTCGCACAAGCCATTTTTCATGAGGCGTACTCTGAAATGGTGATTGTGAAGGACATCGAAGTATATTCGCTTTGTGAGCATCACATGCTTCCTTTCTTCGGGAAAGCGCATGTGGCCTACATTCCCAATGGAAAAATCGTTGGATTAAGCAAAATTCCACGCGTGGTTGATGCCTATTCACGAAGACTTCAAGTACAAGAGCGCCTCACCATCGAAATTCGCGATTGTATCCAACGCACGTTAGATCCGAAAGGTGTGGCCGTAGTGATTGAGTGTTGCCACATGTGCATGCAAATGCGTGGGGTACAAAAACAAAACTCAGTGACGACTTCTAGTGCTTTTACAGGATTATTTTTATCCAACGATGCAACGCGTAAAGAATTCATTAACTTAGTACAAGCTAAATTACATTAACCATGAATAACATTCAACAACAAGATGGATTCGCTAGAGAAGCATCTCGCGAATTTTTTAGAAGCGTATATGGATACATGTTCGCTGCACTCGGAGTATCTGGACTCATCGCTTACATGTGCGGTACACCTGAGTTTTTCGCCAAATATTTTATTTCAAACAATGCGATTTCCCCCTTATTTTGGGTAGTGGCTTTTGCACCGGTGGGCTTGGGCTTGGTCATTCAAATGGCTTATGAGCGCTTGTCGCTAGGGCTGTTGATGGGCTTGTACATCGCGTATTCAGCGCTGATGGGCTTGAGTTTGGGCTCAATTTTCTTGGTGTATGAAATCCCTGCCATCGTTTCTACCTTCTTTGTTTCTGCGGGAGCATTTGCGGGTATGGCCATCTTGGGTTATACCACGAAAGTAGATTTGTCGCGTTTCGGTAGCATGTTGTACATGGTGTTTATTGGGATTTTCATTGCGGGAATTGTAAACATTTTCATGAAAAGTGAAATGATGGATTTCATCATCTCGGTTATCGGCGTATTCGTATTCACAGGTTTGACGGCCTACCAAATGCAGCAATTGAAGGAGGTATCCAACAACCCAGACCTTTCTGAAATGGACCGCAACAAGCTCGCACTTATCGGTGGACTTCAATTGTATATTTTGTTCATCAACTTGTTCTTGACTTTGCTTCGTTTGCTCGGTTCAAGAGACTAACACATATTGCATCTTATTTTAAAGCCATTGGTCATTCGGCCGGTGGCTTTTTTAGTTTAAATCTATGGACAATTCAACCACCTCACCGCTCATCGCCGGCACCATGAAATGGGGTGACTGGGGAGCGAAGATGACCCAACATCAGCTTTCGCGCTACATCGAACATTGCCTTTCCTTGGGTATTCGCACCTTCGACTGTGCGGCAATTTATGGGGGATATACCACCGAAGCTGAATTTGGTGCAGCCATGGCCGATGTAGGCGT
>CANGIC010000064.1 GCA_947453795.1 Flavobacteriales bacterium | reverse complement strand
GACCACTATGTGGCATCCATGAAAGGCACGATACTCGGTTTAGCGCCGAATGCGTACATCATTGATGTTTCGCATAACATTCGACCTTTTAATGTGGCTGAAGCCGCCTATCAGATTTCATGCTGTTATGCTGACTTTCCCGCAGGCACCGTTCATGTGATCGGTGTGGATAGTGAGCCAATGATCAATTTCGGAGGCACAGACGGGGCTTTCCCCTCCATCTTGGTTTTTGCCGGTCAGTACTTTATATCCAGCGACAACGGTTTCTTCGGCACCTTTTTGAAAGACGAACAACCCGATGCCTTTTACCGCATTGATGAGGTGATGTCAAACCCTAATTTGTTTAAGTTCCCAACAAAAAGCATATTGATTCCTGCCGCTTGTCGACTTTTGAACGGAGAAAATATCACCGACTTTTGTTCGCCACAAGAAAATTACAAGCGCGCATTCTCGCAAACAGCTGTCGTCGAACAAAACCTCATTAAAGGTAATGTTTGCCATATTGACACCTTTGGCAATTTAATCACGAACGTCAACAAAGAGCTATTTGAACGCTTTGGAAAAAATGAGCCCTTTACAATCTATTGGCGCAACAAGGACTATTACATTGACGAAATTTCCTCGGCGTATAATTCAGTACCAAATGGAGAAAAGGTAGCCATATTTAACCACAACGAGCTGCTTGAAATAGCCATCAACAGAGGAGCAAATTCAACCAGCGGGGGGGCCGAACGCCTATTCGGAATGCGTGTTGGTGATGTGATTCGGATTGAATTCACCCCGCGTGGTTCGCGTTCAACCATTGAATCATTGTTCTAGACATGATTACTCGCATCGTCAAATTGCATTTTACCTCAGAACACATCACTGATTTCCTCAGTTATTTCGACGGCATCAATCAAGTCGTAAATACCTTCCCTGGTTGTCAAGGTATGCGACTGCTTCAGGACAAAAAAAATCCTTGTGTCGTATTCACCTATAGTGAGTGGTCCTCTGAAGAAGCGCTTGAAGCCTACCGAACCTCGGAAATTTTTCAAGAAATTTGGCCAAAAATAAAATGTTGGTTTGACCAAAAAGCCGAAGCATGGACGGTGAATACTTACTTTGACGGCTTCGAAAAGCTTAGTTAAAAAACCATTATATCAATATAATGAGAAAAAAAGTGCAACTAATTCAAATATAAACATACCTTTACCGAAATATCAATTCAATAGTATAATGAACAAAGGAACAGTTAAGTTCTTTAATGAAACAAAAGGATTTGGTTTCATTATCGACGAAGAATCAAAAAAAGAGTATTTTGTCCACGTTTCTGGCCTTACAGACAAGATCAAGGAAAATGATGAAGTAGAGTTCGAACTCGAAGAAGGACGCAAAGGATTGAATGCCGTTAATGTGAAGTTAGCATAACTACAATATATCGCATCAATTAGAAAGAGCCTCGACACTGTCGGGGCTTTTTCTGTTTTGCATGGTTTAGATTTTAGGACATTAAGATTTCAAGATATTATGACTTAAATCCCACAGTGGTTAAAAACTCGTTACTCGTGACTCGCAACTTTAAATTATACACAAGTCTTGGCTGATATTTCACCACATCACTCCTATCTACGATTAAAAAGGAAAGCTTAAATTTGACCTTGTATACTACAGCCCTGTTTATTGCTGTATTCACAATCAATTCGCTATGAACGACCTGTTGAAAATCATCGTATTGTTGCTGCTGCTGGTCAGTGTTGCATCATTATGGAAAATATTCACCAAAGCTGGACGCCAAGGATGGGAAGCCATCATCTCGCCCTACAACTTTATGGTGTTGTCACGCATTGTTGGCAAACCAATGTGGTGGGGATTGCTCATTTTAATCCCAGGATTCAACGTCGTGTTGCATTGCTGGTTTTTAAATCGACTAGGTAAGGCATTCGATCAAAAGTGGTATTTCTCACTTGGACTTGTTTTCCTTCCTTTCATTTTTCTACCCCTTTTGGCTTTCGGTAAAAAAGAATACATCGGTGCTGAAAATATCACAGAGGGCCCACTCTTCGCGTTGTACAACAAAGAATTGAATGGCTTTCTCAGCTCAATCATCGGTTATATTTTCATCTTTATCTTCTTGCTTGCCTCAGGATTGATTCACTGGATTTTCCCCAACAACAAATACATGTATGCCAATCTATTGGAAGGTAGCGAATCCAGTTTAATCCCATTTTTTGACATCTCTCCATTTATTTTCATGATTTTAATTCCGGCCATTACGATGCGTATGATTGCGGAGGAACGCCGACTTGGAACAATAGAACTTCTGTTTACACGACCAATTACTGACTTTAACATCATTGCCTCCAAATACCTGGCGGGAATAACCCTCGTTTTTATCGCATTGATTCCCACAATGATCTTTTATGTCTCCATGCATTTCCTTGGGAATCCAGTTGGAATTCTAGACGACGGTGCGACGATTACCTCCTACATTGGACTCCTTTTGTTAGGGGCTGTTTTCGTTGCCATTGGCATTTTCGCTTCTGCACTCACCAGCAACCAAATCGTTGCCTTTATTATTGCTGTCTTCCTCTGCTTTATTTTTTACTGGGGATTCTGGCTCTTGGGTTCATTTGCCTTAATGGGGAAATTTGACTCTGTTTTGCAATACATCAGCTTAACGTATCATTACGACGCCATCATGAAGGGGGTCATTGACACGAGCGATCTGGTGTATTTCGCATCAGTCATCGGATTATTTATTTTTGCCGCACTTACGGTGGTTAAAACATTCAAAAGCTAAGGTCATGGCAGAACGTAAAAAACTATCGAAAGGCATCTACAACTGGTTGTTTTTCTCCATTGTCATCGTTTCGCTCGTATTCGTGAACATCATCGGTTCCGTACTTTACAAGCGCATTGATATGACCGAGGATCAGCGTTTTTCATTGGCACAAGGAACCATTAAGTTTTTGTCCAACGAAGAAACATTCAACAATCGCCTAAGCATCAAGATCTATCTCGAAGGTAACCTACCTGCTGAATTGAAAAGTTTCAGGAATGCCATTGAAGATAAGCTTCAGGAATTCAAGCAATATGCCGGCAATCGCATCGAGTATCAATTCATCGACCCGAACGTGGGATCTGAAGGCGAAAAACAAGCGCTTTTTGAATCACTATACGACCGTGGAAAGGGAATTATTCCGATGGATGTGGTTTACATGAAAGATGGTGGACAAAATCAATTGTTGCTCTGGCCTGGTGCTGTGGTTGACTATGGCGGTGTCACGGTAAGTACCATTCAGTTTTTACCTGGAACAAGCGCTGGGAAGCCCTATTATTTGGATGACATCACTGAAATGATTGACAATTCAGTTAAAAATCTTGAATACATCTTGGTGAGCTCCATGCGAAGATCCATTCAACAGGAACGTCCTCGTGTTGCTTTCCTTCAAGGACATGGCGAACTTTCATTTGCCGAAACCCAACGGGCACGTGCGCTCATCTCCCCTTACTACAACATTGCAGACATTACATTGAACGATTCTCTAGCTGCTTTGGACAATGTTGACGGACTCATTATTGCGCGTCCACGAACACGTTTCAGCGACAAAGACTTGTACCTTATCGATCAATTTGTGATGCGCGGTGGACGATTGATGTGTTTACTTGATCCATTGCATATCGATGAAGACACATTAAACCGAAAAGGAGCGACACATACCACACGTAACTCTACCGGACTCGAAAACATGCTTTATGATTACGGTTTAAAAATCAACGACAATTATGTCATCGATGCGAACTGTGCACCAAAGGCCGTTCCTTATGCCAAACAATCTTTAATCCCTTGGTTTTTCCATATCTTGGCGACTGCCTCAAAACACCCGATTGCACGCAACTTAGAACCTGTATCCCTGAAATACGCCAGTGAGATTCAATTCATCCCAAACAAGAATTTGTTGCTCACACCTATCCTAAGTTCATCCACGAACTCGAATGTTACTGGATTGGCTCCACTTGTGAGTTTATCGATGCCCATGAGCTACGGAAAGAATCCACAACTCGCGACGGATCCGACCGATACATTGAACAAACATTGCTTGGCTGGACTTGCAGAAGGAACGTTTGAATCCCACTTCAAAACGCGTATCGTGGAAGAATATGTGAACAATAAGAACGCGCGCAAATATTTGGTAAAAAGTTCAAGGGAAGGGAAAGTTTTCTTGATCGGAAACGGACGATTCATACGAAATTCATACGACTCTATGCCTGCGCGTAATGGACAAGGATACATGTATCGTCCAACATCCTTCAATGATTTGCGCATGGACCGAGAACTCGCAGAAGTCAATATTCCCGTTTATTTCGGTAATCAAGAGTTTTTCCAAAACATGATGGATTACATGATGGGAGATAATTCTGTACTTGATGTCCGTAGCCGACAAATTGATGTACATGCCATGGACAAAGACAAAGTGATCAATGATGGCACCTTCTACAAGATCATCAATGTTCTTCTTCCTATCCTGCTGATTCTGCTTTTCGCTTTACTGATGAATTATCTGCGCAAAAGAAGATATACCCAACTTTAATATTCCATGAAAAAAATATTTGTTTTACTCTCCGCAATTGCAGTGCTGGTCCTACTCGGTTGGTTCGCCATGCGCGCGATGGATTCAAAAGGTCATTCAACAACTGAGCTTATTGATTTTGCCGTTTCCGACACCACAACTATTGATAAAATCATTATCACTGATGCACAAGGAAGGGTGATGGAAGCCCTTAAGAATGGCACAGAGTGGACCGATAAAGATGGCGGATGTATTTCACAACCCAACATTTCCTTTATCCTCGATGCCATCAAAAACATTGAATGGAAGGGCTATTTGCCCGAAAACTCACACAAGCAGATTACCAACTTAATGGCGAGTCAGCACATCAAAGTTGAGATTTTTCAAGAGGGCGAATGGGTAAAAACCTGGTACATAGGCCCCCCAGCGCAAGACCATTATGGACAAATCATGTTGGTTGACTCCCCTGAGGCAGGAAAAAGTGACTTGCCTGTAATCATGAAAATCAAAGGGTTTAACGGCATCATCGAACCTCGATTTTTTGCAGATCAAAGAAAATGGATGTGTACGGAAATCTTTTCTGTTCGCATGGACAAAATAAGAAAAGTAGATGTTCGCTTCTACGATGTTCCGGAACGCAGTTTCAGCGTGACAAAAAATGGCACGAAAACGAAAGTTTATCAGCAGGGAAAATTGTTGAAAGATGTCAATCCACAACGGGTATATCTTTATTTGCAGAACTATAAAAAAATCCACTACGAGTTGGCCAATTTCGAATTGAGTCAAAAGCAAATTGACAGCATGAAGCGCACAACACCTTTTGCGACATTACAGCTAACAGAAACCAATGGTCAAATCACAAAACTTAGGATGTTCCGCATCAACTCTTTCGAATCACAACGCAATGAATTTGGAGAAGTAGTAGATGTGGACATGAATAAATTTTGGTGCCAATTGCCCAATGGTGAACTGGTGAAATGTCAGTACCATGTCTTCAATGCACTATTACTTGGACATGTCTATTTTCCAATGGTTCTGCCTCAGCTGACCAATCCACAGAACATACCGAGTGAAAAATAATTGCTTCGGTTGATCCTTGGCGAAGAAAATGACAATTTCAATCCTGCGGAAGGGCGAAATTGTTAATAACCTATTAAAAAAAACAGGGTCAACTCACACGCTAATTCCTCATGCTTTCATAGTTTTGATATAAATTACACATCAATGAACTTTATCGTTTCGAGCACAACGCTTTTACGCCATTTACAGAGCATTTCAGGAGTACTAAGTACGAGCAATAACCTGCCAATTTTGGATAACTTTTTATTTGAAATTGGGGAGAGTCAATTGACTATTTCGGCTTCTGACTTGGAAACGACAATGCGCACAACGCTTGAAGTTGAAGCCAAGGACGCTGGTAAAGTAGCTATTCCAGCGAAAATCTTGATTGATGTGTTGAAAAACATGCCCGATCAACCCTGTACGTTTTTGGTGGATCCCACATCCATGGGTGTAGAAATTGCATACGACAACGGAAAGTCCAAAATGAACGGATTCAATGGGGATGAATTTCCGCGTATTCCGATTATTGAAAACAGCACCACCATTCGCTTGAGTGGTGACATCATGTCTAAAGCGATTGGTAAAACATTGTTCGCAACGGGCAGTGATGACCTTCGTCCGGTGATGAGCGGTGTATTTTGTCAATTTAGCCCTGAAGACATCACCTTTGTCGCTACAGATGCCCATAAATTGGTCCGCTACAGAAGAAAAGATTCACAAGCCGAAGGAAGCTCGTCTTTCATTCTCCCGAAAAAACCTTTGAACCTATTGAAGTCAAACTTGAGCGGGAACGAAGAAATTTTGATGGAATACAATGAGTCGAACGCCTTGTTTACCTTCAATGACATCGTACTTATTTGCCGTTTAATTGACGGAAAATATCCAAACTACGAAGCCGTTATTCCGAAAGAGAACCCAAATGTTCTAACCATAGACCGACTTCAATTCCTAAGTTCAATTAAGCGTGTTTCTATTTTCGCGAACAAGACTACGCATCAAGTGAAACTGAAGTTGGCAGGATCTGAACTTTCGCTTTCAGCCGAAGACATTGACTTCGCAAATGAGTCCAACGAAAGATTGACGTGTAACTACAATGGAGACGATATGGAAATCGGATTTAACTCCCGCTTTCTAATGGAAATGCTCAATAGTTTGGAGACCGCAGAAGTTCGTTTGGAAATGAGTGAACCGAGCCGAGCAGGATTATTGATGCCTGCACACAAGGACAACGAAAATGAGGACATCCTTATGCTCGTTATGCCTGTGATGCTCAATCGTTAAGGAAATCATCTTTTCTGTCAACTTAGACAGGACTTCAAACGCCTTGATTATGCGAATTGCCTATCATAATCAGTTTATTCTTTGTCTCCTCATCGCCATGATGAGTGCGTGTGGCTTGCATTACACTCCACCTGAAACTCCAGAAGCATTTGAACTCCGCCGCCACAAGACCGTCGAAGCGTATGTGCAAAACAGCACGAAAAATCAAGGTTACAGCTATGAATCCGTTGCATTTGGTACTACGCAAATCGTAAAACCGAACTCGTACCGCACCCTCGACTCGTTGTATGCCTTGAAATATAAAAACGAGCTGAAAGGAATGCCTACCGACAATGTTTTGGAAGAACAAATCGGCAACCAACGCATAATTGCTCGAAACGATACCAATAAAGTCATGTACATTGAAAACCATGTATTTGCGCTTTCTTCGGACACCGCGACTGAAATCTATGCGGCAAACTTTCAAGTATCTTCTGAGCTTGTAGTCAATGACATGATTATTCGAGAAAGCACCTTTCTCCCGAAACGCGATACCGAGCGCTACAAACAGTATCTTTTTAATGAGTCCTTTTTGAATCCAGGTTATCCACCCAATTCTGCTGAAACAAAATTTTATACGCTCTTTACAAACCGGTTAAACCAGTTGTCCAGAGATCAACGTGACCTTGAAGTTAGACACATGCTTCAACTCATGGAAATTGCACAAAAGCGTGCTTCATTGGGACCTGAGGGCCTCTTGAAAACACTCGCTGCAGCCGAAATATTAGGCAACACAAGCGTATCCGAAGTCATGAAAAGTTCAACTAAACTTACCACGAGCAACTTTCAGTTTTTAAAAGCTTCGAACGAATCCTTAAGTGAAATTACTGGGTACACTTTTGTCATTGCGATTGAACCAATACCTGGAAATGGCACCGTGACGGGCTATTCCTTGGAATACGACCGCTACTTTCATTTGGTCCATAAGGAAAAGTTGTACTAAATAGATAAGCGCCAAGACTTTCGTGAGAGGTAATGGTCAATGTGACTCTTCCGCCTTTTTTTTATCCATGGCATCGCAATCAAATGTTCCAGATGATTCCTTACCACTGGTTTTTCTGACAATAAAAGGCGCACCACATGATGGGCACAGGTAATTCTTACCCAAGCCCTTTCGCGCTCCACTTCAATCTTTAATCCGTCTATTTTTATCCCCCAATTGTGCCTAACAAGAGGGCAATAATGCAAGAACCCAGAGTGAATTTTTAGGTAGTTGCCCATCACTCGTTTCACCTTAAAAAAATCTTCTTTTTTTGAGCGGTAAAAACAAAAAACATGGCCATTGAAGCGCACAGCCATGACAACGAATCGCGCGTTAAAAACAATAATTTCGTTGTGGTGAATGTTCTGAAAACGCTGATAAACAATACCAGACAGCATCCCCAAACCCAACAATGCGGTTGCCCAAAACCGTTTCGTGCCCATTCGGAAATAAAAGAGCAGTGGAAATAAAACACCCAGGGTCAAAACAGTCCAAATTCCAGGAGTAAAGCCAAATGCCACCGCACCAGGTAAGGACTCCACCCACTCTATAAACCACAAAGAAATACCTACGATCAACATGAGCGCGACACCAATCCACTTTGCCGCAAATCCCCACCACGAAGTTGAAAAAATCAACAATCCACCGCCTAAAATCAAACCTGAACTGGCCATTAATCCAATATTCGTGAGCATAAAATAATTGGGGAACTGATTAAAATAATGCAAGGACAAAGGCGTCGTCATCACTTGTGCGGCTAATCCAACGGCAGTTCCTTGCCATACTTTGCGGAGCAGTGGTTGCTGGATGTGCCAAAAGGATTCAATTTTTTCATACATTAAAAATATGCCAAGCATCGCCAAAAAAGACAATTGAAAACCAATGTCGAATACCGTCAACGGATTCCAAACAACGAGCACAAAAGCCGTAAAAAATAAGGTGTTTAACGAATCGTAATTTCTACCCGAAAGTTGTGCAATCGACACTACTGTAAACATAAATACGGCGCGCAAAACAGAAGGTGAAAGTCCGGTAACAGCCGCATACCACCACATAACACCAATCAACGCGCAAACAGCTATCCTCCGTGACAAAAGGCCTGAAAACAATACCAAAACTCCCATTAGAATTTGCATGATGATGCTGATATGCAAGCCAGACACCGCCAGCACATGGAGAGCACCCGTATTCGTGAAACTATTTCGAATGTCATTGTCCAAAAGTGAATTATCGCCCAAAATCAACGCCAGTGAAATCGCCAACTCTGGACCAGATAAATGTGCTTCAAGTGCTGCCTTTAAAAATTCATGCGAAGCAGCAATCCACCTGAAAATTCGCCCTTGGGACGATTTATGGAGACGATGCATTTCACCCTTTCCGACAAATGCCATCGCATAGACCCCTTGTCGATGCCAATAGGCCTTCGCATTAAATTCACCTGGATTTCCATCATTGCGAATCGGCAACATCGGAGAAGAAATGGCTACGCAATCATGCATGTTGGGTAGGATTTCAGCGTCATCAATCAAGAGGAGCACTTTGTCCTTACGCACCTGTCTTGATTTATCTGCGATAACACTCACCACTTCACCTATGGCCTTATTCCAAGCGCCTTTTCCCTGCTTTGTTTCACAAATGCGCAAAACAGTGACAGCGCCTGGCTGGTAGACCCGTTGGAGCGTATTCCTTTCGAAAGAATCCAAGCGTACAAGCAGAAGTAGACAGCCCACTGCGCAAAGTGACCCCATCGAAAAGACAAAAAAAGCAAACCCTTTTGCGCCATAAAAAACAAAAAAGAGGAGCGCAAGAAAAAGCACGAAAACTGCATTGTAAAAAAGAATTTCGGCATGGGCGCGAAATACAAATGCCAGTACAATTCCCAGTATAAAGGACAAGGTAATGCATACAAAAGGACGATGATAAAACGACATTGGGGAAGTGGTTTCAGAATACTCTATTTAAAATTAAGTGAATTTATCCCACATTTCAAAACGAAAACAGCACAAATCATCGCAGAATCCCGACACGTATTCGCTTCAAAATCGCTACATTTGTGGCAATTCAAAGATTCATCATGATCAATATTACACTTCCTGACGGATCCGTCAGACAGGTAGAGGCCGGCACAAGTTCAATGGACATGGCTAAAAGCATTTCCGAGGGCTTGGCAAGAAACGTCTTAGCAGCGAAAATCAATGGCGAAGTGGTAGACGCTTCTCGTGCCATCAACGCAGACAGTACCTTGCAGCTTTTGACTTGGAATGATCAAGATGGCAAGTCAACCATGTGGCACTCTTCCGCACACATTATGGCAGAAGCACTTGAAGCACTATTCCCAGGGATAAAATTGGCCATCGGTCCACCCGTGACCAATGGATTCTACTACGACATCGACTTCATGGAACACACTATTTCTGAAAAAGACTTAGAGCGGATTGAGGCGAAAATGAAAGAATTGGCGAAAGAAAAAAATGAATTCGTTCGCAAGGAAGTATCAAAAGCTGATGCTATTGCTTATTTCAAAGAAAAAGCAGATCCCTACAAATTGGAGTTACTCGAAAATTTGGAGGACGGCACCATTACCTTTTACACACAAGGGAATTTCACCGATTTATGCCGTGGCCCACACATTCCTGATACAGGTTTCATTAAAGCAGTAAAATTAACAGCCATTGCTGGTGCCTACTGGAAAGGTGATGAAAAAAATAAAATGCTGACCCGCATCTACGGAATCACTTTTCCGAAAGCAGCTGAATTGACAGAATACTTAGAAAAAGTCGAAGAGGCAAAACGCCGCGACCACAGAAAGCTTGGAAAGGAACTTGAACTGTTTACTTTTTCTCAAAAAGTGGGTCAAGGATTGCCTTTGTGGTTGCCAAAAGGCGCTGCTTTACGCGAGCGTTTAGAGAATTTCTTGAAGAAAGCGCAACGCAAAGCGGGATATGACCAAGTCATTACACCACACATTGGAAACAAAGAATTGTATGTGACATCAGGTCACTACGCGAAATATGGGGCAGATTCATTTCAACCCATTCGCACGCCAGATCCAAACGAAGAGTTCTACTTGAAGCCAATGAACTGTCCTCACCACTGTGAGATTTTCAAGTCAAAACCTCGTTCGTACAAAGACCTTCCTGCGCGTTTTGCTGAATTCGGAACCGTATACCGCTATGAGCAATCCGGTGAGTTGCATGGGTTGACACGCGTTCGTGGCTTTACACAAGATGATGCACACATCTTCTGCTCTCAAGAGCAAGTGAAAGATGAATTTAAGAATGTGATCGATATCGTATTGTACGTATTGAAAACCTTGGATTTCAATAACTTTAAAGCACAGATTTCATTGCGCGACCCAGCGAATCCAAGCAAGTATATTGGAAGCGACGAGAACTGGGAGAAGGCAGAAAGTGCAATTATCGAAGCGGCAGCTGAGAAAAACTTACCAACGGTTGTGGCCTATGGCGAAGCCGCATTCTATGGTCCAAAGTTGGATTTCATGGTACAAGATGCCTTAGGACGTGAATGGCAGTTGGGAACAATCCAGGTAGATTACAATTTACCAGAGCGCTTTGAATTGGAATACACGGGTGCGGACAACCAAAAGCACCGACCAGTAATGATTCACCGTGCGCCATTTGGTTCTATGGAGCGTTTCATTGCCGTTTTGCTCGAGCATTGCGCAGGAGATTTCCCACTTTGGCTTGCCACAGAGCAGTTTGCGATTCTGCCGATTTCGGAGAAATACAATGACTATGCAGAAAAAATTTCAGATGTCCTAAATATTTCCGATATTCGCGGGCTTGTTGACGACCGAAATGAAAAGATCGGTAAGAAAATCCGTGATGCGGAGTTGAATAAAATTCCGTTCATGCTGATTGTTGGGGAGAAAGAGGCCGAAAACAATGAGGTTTCCGTTCGCCAGCGTGGATCAGGAGATTTGGGATCAATGAGCATTGCTGATTTTTCGAAATTGGTACAACAGACAATAGAAGATGAACTTTCATCGAAAGCATAAAGAACT
>CANGIC010000063.1 GCA_947453795.1 Flavobacteriales bacterium | reverse complement strand
GAAATCGTGGAAATCGTTGAATTCCTTAAAAATCCAAAACGCTATACGGAGCTCGGTGCAAAAATTCCGAAAGGTGCCTTGCTTGTCGGTCCTCCAGGAACAGGAAAAACCCTTTTGGCGAAAGCCGTTGCCGGTGAGGCGAAAGTGCCGTTTTTCTCTTTGTCTGGATCTGACTTCGTTGAAATGTTTGTTGGTGTGGGTGCCTCGCGAGTGCGTGACCTATTCAAGCAAGCTAAAGAAAAAGCACCATCGATCATTTTTATCGATGAGATTGATGCCATCGGACGAGCCAGAGGAAAAAACAACAGCTTTGGATCCAATGACGAGCGCGAAAACACCTTGAATCAGCTCTTGACGGAAATGGATGGATTCGGAACAAACTCTGGGGTCATCATCTTGGCAGCCACCAACCGCGCTGATGTGTTGGATAGCGCCTTGATGCGTGCGGGACGATTTGACCGTCAAATCTACGTGGACATGCCGGATTTGAACGAGCGCAAGGAAATATTCCAAGTGCATTTGAAACCCATTAAACTTGAGCCAGGAATTGATATTGACTTCCTCGCAAGACAAACACCTGGTTTCTCGGGAGCGGATATCGCGAATTTGTGCAACGAAGCCGCATTGATTGCAGCACGCAAAAACAAGAAATTCGTTCAAAAACAAGACTTCTTGGATGCCGTTGACCGCATTGTTGGTGGCTTGGAGAAGAAGAACAAGATTATTACGAAAGAAGAGAAAAAGACCATTGCCTTCCATGAAGCGGGACACGCGACCATTTCCTGGTTGTTGGAACATGCTTCCCCACTGGTCAAAGTAACCATCGTACCTAGAGGACAATCATTGGGCGCAGCGTGGTACTTGCCAGAAGAGCGCAGCATCACCACATCTGAGCAAATCTTGGATGAAATGTGTTCGGCCTTAGGTGGAAGAGCAGCGGAACAATTGATCTTCGGAAAAATCAGTACAGGTGCCTTAAGTGACCTTGAAAAAGTCACCAAACAAGGGTACGCAATGGTTTCTATCTACGGATTGAACGAGCGCATTGGAAACATTTCGTTCTATGATTCACAAGGCAGAGACTCATTCACCAAACCCTATTCTGACGAAACAGCACGTGTCATCGATGAAGAGGTTTCTAAAATGATTGAAGCACAATATGCTCGTGCATTGACCATCCTAACGGAGAACAAAGACAAACTCACAACACTGGCGGAAAAGCTTTTGTCGAGTGAAGTAATCTTCAAGGAAGACTTGGTTGAAATCTTCGGAAAGCGTCAATGGGAGAAAGAAGAAGAGCCCCTATTGGCAGAGGTTGTGGAAGAACAAACACCTGATTTACTCGAAGAAGAAACGACAAACACTGAGGAACAAAACAACTCGGAAAATACTGCTACGACAGAAACGACTGAGAATGATTCCTCCGAACATTCCACTCCTTCAACGGACGAAGAACCTAAAGCAGAAGATCCTCAATAACATTCATTTGATCCTACTAAAACCCTGTCCAAAGCAGGGTTTTGGTTTTATATGGAAAGTCAATTTTTGAATTTTAGAAAAATCGTAAATTTGTACACATGAATAACCTAGCACAACGCACAATTACCGGAGCAATATTTGCCGTCGTTGTCTTGGGTTCAATACTTTGGAGTCCTTATGCCCAAGCCACCGTTTTCAGCATATTCATGGTGCTCGGACTCATCGAGTTTTACAACCTATTCAGAAATCACCCTGTTGTACAAGTAAGCCGTGAAATCGGTGTATTTATTGGGATTTTCATCTTTGTGCTTTTGGTAGGTGTAAGTTTTGAACTGTTCAAACCCATATCGATTGTAGTCATCTTCCCCTTATTTTTCACCCTTATCTTGGAAGAATTGTGGCGTAAAAAGGAGAATCCACTCATCAATATTTCCGTCTTGGTGTTTGGAATCATTTACATCGTAGCCCCTTTTTACCTTACCATTGACTTGAATGTGCGCACTTCCGACAATGCCATGCCGCATGTGATTGGGATGTACTTGCTCATGTGGACCAATGATACCTTCGCTTATTTTACTGGACGATTGATTGGACGAACGCCATTGTTCCCAAGAATTTCCCCGAAAAAAACATGGGAAGGCACCATTGGCGGAATTTTGTTCACCGTCCTGCTTGGATTTATCATTGGCGCCTACATAAATCGGGGCGAAGAGTTGTTTTGGGTCATTTCTGCCATTATTATTGCACCGTGTGCGATTTTTGGAGATTTACTCGAGTCATTGTTCAAAAGGAGTCTGAGTATCAAAGACTCAGGGAATATCCTACCCGGCCATGGAGGTATACTAGACCGCTTCGATGCGGCTTTATTTGGCATACCATTTTTTTATTGCTGGTCTATGTTCTATGAATATTTTTAATTTAGCAAAATGACGCTGCATCGAGAAGGGTATTTGATCATGGCTGTAGGCCTGACCATTTTAACCGGAATACAGATTTTAAACTACTATTTGTTCACTTTCACAGGTTGGTTGTGGTTATTTCTGATACTGACATTGGGAGCACTGGTAATGGCCTACTTGATCATTCAGTTCTTCCGCATTCCAAAACGGACCTGCACCTTTACCGATCGCGACATCATGTGTCCAGCGGATGGAAAAGTGGTTGTTATCGAAGAAGTGGAGGAAACAGAATACTTCAATGACAAACGCATTCAGATTTCGATTTTCATGTCGCCTATGAATGTGCACGCCAACTACACACCTATTTCGGGTGCTGTGACCTACGTCAAATATCACCCAGGACTTTTTCTCGTCGCATGGCATCCGAAAAGCAGCACGGAGAATGAGCGCACGACGATGGTTGTTCGACATTCTTCAGGAAAAGAAGTCTTGTTCCGTCAAATTGCAGGGGCTGTAGCGCGACGTATTTGCTATTACATTCGTCCTGAACAGCAGGTAACAACTGGTGAAGAGTTTGGATTTATAAAATTTGGGTCACGTATCGATGTTTTTCTTCCGATTGGAACAAAAATTAATGTAAATTTAGGGGACGTTGTCAAAGGTAAATTGACAAAACTTGGAGAATTGAATTGAAAAGAATTATTTTTACAAAAAACAATAAAGCTATGAAAAAAGTAATGTTTGCTGCGGCGCTTTTGGTATTTACAGGATCAATAGCGACTACAGCGTATGCTGCCTCTACAGGTGCTACGAAAGAAATCACTAAGGTTGACAAGAAGAAAAAGAAGAAGAAAAAAGGATCTTGCTGCTCGGCTGAATCAGGAACAACTCAAACAGGAGGTTCTTGCTGCACGAAGAAACAGTAATACCTGCTTCACAAAAAAAATAAAGCCGCTTTCGAGTGGCTTTTTTTATGCCTTCAGTTGAATGCCTACGGGACAGTGGTCCGAACCCATGACCTCATTTAAAATAAAGGCATCGTCCAACTTAGTCACCAATGATTCCGATACCAAGAAATAATCGATTCTCCAACCGATATTCTTTCCTCTAGCTCCCGCACGGTAACTCCACCAAGAATACTTCACCTCATCGCCATTTACGGCGCGAAACGAGTCAACCAAAGCATTCGACGTAAAGGCATCCATACCGTCAATTTCCTCTTGCATAAACCCCGCTGCCTTGTTGTAATTTTCTTTTGGACGTGCCAAATCAATCGCCTTGTGTGCCACATTGAAATCCCCACATACAATGACAGGTTTGCTGGACTCCAATTTCTTTAGGTAGGCCAAAAACTCCTTGTCCCACGATTGACGATAGCCCAAACGTGCCAACTCACTGCCTGAATTTGGCACATATACCGTCACGACAAAATAATCAGGAAATTCAGCACAGGTGATTCTTCCTTCGTTGTCGTGCTCACCCACACCAATGTAATAGGTCACGGCCAAAGGTTGATGCTTGGTTAAAATCGCTGTTCCAGAATATCCTTTCCGTTCGGCTTCATTGGCATAAACGTGGTAATCCCCAAGCGGAGCAACGGCCTCCTTCACTTGATCAACTGTCGCTTTTGTTTCTTGCAGACAAATTATATCCGCATTCACGGCGCGCATATCTTCCACAAAGTTTTTTTGCATAATGGCACGAATACCATTGACATTGAATGAGATGATTTTCATAGAAATTGAATTGAGCTTAAAATTACAAAGAATTAAACACCTAGATTCACATCAACTCCCAAGAAACACGGACAATATCCGTATTTTTGCCGCATGGATTCTTTTGACCAACATACCCTTGTCGACTTAGAGTTTCCGTTGATCCGTCAATGGTTGGTCGACTATGGTAAAGGTCCAACAGCACGGAAACGACTGGAGGCACTCGAGCCACTGACTCACTTTCCGACGATTGAAAATGAATTGAACAAGGTCAATGAGCTGGTATCCATTCGTACGGAAGGAAATCCTTTTCCCGCACTTGACTTCGAGGAATTGACGGCTGAATTGAAACTTCTTCCTATCCGAAATGCGGTACTCAGCTTAGAGGGTTACATCCGCATCTCACAGTGTTCTTCGCTCATCAATGCATTGTTGTATTTCTTCGATAAGCGCGAAAAAGACTTCCCTTTGCTGTGGTCGCTTTTTAATGAATCCTATTTCACCACCGAAATTATTGATGCCATTGACAAAGTATTCGATCGCGCTGGAAATGTGAAAGACGATGCCTCGAAGATTTTGGCCGATATTCGTCAAAAGATTAAGGTAGTTCGCAATCAGATCAACCGAAACTTCGATAAAGAATTGCGCAAATTACTGAAGGAAAATGTGCTTGGAGATACCCGTGAAGCATTTGTCAATGACCGTCGCGTGCTGACCATACTTTCCACCCACAAACGCAAGATTCCAGGCACCGTGATGGGTTCTAGTAAAACGGGAAGCTTAACCTTTATTGAACCACAGGCAAACATTCAATTGAACAATGAATTGGAAATGTTACTGGACGATGAACGCAAGGAGATTTACCGCATCCTACAAGCATTGACCCGCGAGGTGGCTGTCTTTCTACCCTTAATCAAATCGTACCAACACGTCCTCACACAACTCGATTTCATCAATGCAAAATCTCAACTTGCCTTGGAACTGAATTGTGTTTTGCCTGGCATACAAAGTGAACCGCAGATTGAATTGATCAACGCCTTTCATCCGATCTTATGGCGGAACAATAAATCTATTGGTAAAAAGACGCTCCCGCAATACATCCGCATGGACAAGTCCTCACGAATGCTGGTCATATCTGGACCAAATGCGGGAGGAAAGAGCATCACCTTAAAAACGATTGGTTTATTGCAACTCATGCTGCAATCGGGTTTACTTGTGCCGGTAGATCCGAATAGTAAGATGTGCTTCTTTCAGCAGATTCTCACCGACATTGGTGACAATCAATCCATTGAAAATGAACTCAGCACCTATTCCTATCGCTTGAAGCGCATGAAGCATTTTCTCACAGTGGCGAACAAGAGAACACTGCTCTTGCTGGATGAATTTGGAACGGGCTCAGACCCTGACCTGGGTGGTGCGCTAGCCGAAGTGTTTTTTGAAGAATTGTACAACCGCAAAAGCTTTGGTGTCATTACTACCCATTATTCCAACATTAAACTCAAGGCAGACGAATTGCACAATGCGGTCAATGGCTGTATGTTGTTCGACACGGAAACCCTTGAGCCCCTCTATAAATTTTCAATGGGACAGCCCGGAAGTTCATTCACCTTTGAGGTGGCACAAATCAATGGAATACCTATTGCCTTGATTGAAGAAGCAAAAACGCGTATGGACGAGCGCAAGGTGAAACTTGATCGTTTGTTGAATGAACTTCAAAAGGAAAAGACATACCTCGAACGGCTCAATAAAGAACACATTGATGCACAAAAATTAGCCGATGAAGCACGCATTTCCTTTTTAGACAGGAAAGAACGCTTGGATGAAAAATTGAAAAGCCAGCAAGAACTTTCGGAGCGCAACAACAAGTACATCAATGCAGGGAAGAAAATGCTTGGCTATATTGATCGGTATGTCACAAAATCGAGAAAGAAAGATGCCAACACGCTACTTGTAGAGGAATTGAGAAAATACCTCGCCGTAGAAAAGGCCAAAACGGAAGCCGTCGTCAATGAAGCCAAGCGCAAAGCAGAGCTGACCGCAAAAAATCCGAAAAAGAAAAAGGTTATTCCACCAGAGAAGGATCCGAATCAACAGCACCGCATCGTTATCGGCTCAACGGTTAGAATGATTTCAACGAAACAAAATGGCACCGTAGATTCCATCGAAGGAAACACCATTTCGGTCGTCTTTGGCTTCATGCGGATGAAAGTGGAGCGCGAAAAATTGTGTTGGATGAAATAGTCAATCGGTTTAAAACCGTGCTGTTATTCCACCACTAAAAATAGGTCCTCCCACTCCCAATTCTCCAAAAATACCGATGGAAGGCGTGAAATGATACGCGTAACCCATTGAAATACGGTAGGCCAATGGCAGCGATATAAACCCAATATAGCGGTTCAAGAACACTAAATTCTGACCATTTAGATAGAGCTGTGGTTTCAAACGATTGAATCCTAATCCCAAAGAAAAATACATGTCGGAAGTACTTCCTTCTTTAAGCAAATGGAAATTCACATTGGCCATAAAACGATAGCGGGGAACCTTTAGCGTATAATGACCAAAGGAGTTGAACAGGTCATTCACCAGATCGAAGCGGTCATTGATGACCTGATAAAATGCCGAATCATTGATGTCGAAATCAATCTGACCATAGCGGTAATTGAATTCTGCACCTAGGGAAACCCATGACTTTAATTTATAATCCAAGGCAATGCCCATACCTGGATATCCTGAGTAGGTCAATTCATCTTGATATTTCGACGAAATCTTAAAAGCCATCTTGAGCAATGAAGGTCCTCCAGCATATACTTGTATGCGCAATGGCCTTTCCACTTGAGCGAAACACGTCGACAAGGAAAATAAAAGTCCGAAGAGCACTACTTTTTTCATGGCAAAAAAAATCCCTCCAGCGAACCAGAGGGATTCAATTTAATGGCAACTATTAATTGTTCTGCAACTTAATCAAGTTCAACGCTGAACCAGCTTTAAACCACTCAATTTGTGAGTCATTGTAGGTATGATTAAGCGAAATGTTCTCTTTTGAGCCATTCTTGTGCGAGATCTCCAAAGTCAATGGTTTCCCAGCGCTAAATGAGTCAAGGTCGGTGAAGTTGAATGTATCGTCTTCTTTGATTTTGTCGTAATCTGCTTCATTTGCGAAGGTCAAAGCCAACATTCCTTGTTTCTTCAAGTTTGTTTCGTGGATACGTGCAAATGATTTCACAATCACCGCACAAACACCGAGGTGACGTGGCTCCATGGCCGCATGCTCTCGAGAAGAACCTTCCCCGTAGTTATGGTCACCCACTACGATAGAAGAGATTCCAGCTGCTTTGTATGCACGTTGTACCGCAGGCACCTCACCCACTTCCATTGTCAATTGGTTCACCACCGCATTTGCTTTTCCGTTGAATGCATTTTCAGCACCAATGAGCAAATTGTTTGAGATGTTGTCCAAGTGACCACGGTATTTCAACCAAGGACCAGCCATTGAAATGTGGTCGGTGGTACATTTTCCTTTTGCTTTAATCAATAGACGTGCACCAAGGATATTTTTACCATCCCAAATCGGGAAGTTTTCCAGTAACTGAAGGCGAGATGAATCTGGAGCAACGATCACATTTACACCACTTCCATCCTCTGCTGGTGCTTGGTATCCGTTATCGTCTACAGCAAACCCACGTTTTGGAAGTTCATCACCTTGAGGTGCAGACAACATAAACTTCTCACCCTTGCTATTTACCAAAGAATCTTTCAACGGATTAAAACCTAGATCACCAGCAATTGCCAAAGCAGCAACCATCTCAGGAGACGTTACAAAGGCATGTGTATTTGGATTACCATCGGCACGTTTCGAGAAGTTACGGTTGAATGAATGCACGATGGTATTGCGTTCTTGCTTTTCAGCACCAGCGCGGTCCCACTGACCAATGCAAGGACCACAGGCATTTGTAAAAATTTTGGTTCCCATTTTTTCAAAGGTATCCAAGATGCCATCGCGATCTACAGTGAAACGCACTTGTTCAGATCCCGGGTTAATTCCAAATTCTGCTTTTGGCATAATCCCTTGCGCAACTGCTTGTTCAACGATTGATGCTGCACGCGCTAAATCTTCGTAAGAGGAGTTTGTACAAGAACCAATCAATCCCCACTCAACTTTCGTTGGCCAGTTATTCGCGGCCGCCTCTGCCTTCATTTTCGATACCGGAGTACCGCGGTCTGGCGTGAAAGGACCATTGATATGTGGTTCCAATTCATTTAAATCAATTTCAATCACTTGATCGAAGTATTCGTTCGGATTTGCATATACTTCTGCATCACCCGTTAAATGTTCCGCAATTTTATCTGCAGCATCAACCACTTCTTGACGACCTGTGGCAATCAAGTAACGACGCATTGAATCGTCGTACCCAAATGTTGATGTTGTTGCTCCGATTTCTGCACCCATATTACAAATCGTCCCTTTTCCAGTACATGAAAGTGAGATGGCTCCGTCACCGAAATACTCAACGATAGCACCTGTACCCCCTTTTACAGTAAGGATATCAGCCACCTTCAAGATGACATCTTTTGCAGAGGTCCATCCATTCAGTTTCCCTGTTAATTTTACTCCGATGAGTTTCGGGAATTTAAGTTCCCACGCCATTCCTGCCATCACATCTACGGCATCCGCACCACCAACACCGATAGCGACCATGCCCAGTCCGCCGGCATTTACGGTATGAGAGTCAGTTCCAATCATCATTCCTCCAGGGAATGCATAATTTTCAAGAACTACTTGGTGAATAATTCCAGCCCCTGGTTTCCAGAAACCGATTCCGTATTTGTTAGATATAGAGGATAGGAAGTTAAACACCTCATTGTTTTGATTCAATGATTCTTGAAGGTCTTTGCTTGCACCCACGCGCGCTTGAATAAGGTGGTCGGCATGCACTGTTGACGGCACTGCCACACGCTTTTTACCTGCCTGCATAAATTGTAAAAGCGCCATTTGCGCCGTCGCATCCTGCATCGCAACACGGTCTGGAGCGAAGTCTACGTATGAATTTCCACGTTCAAATGCACTGGAAGCGTTCCCTTCCCAAAGGTGTGCGTAGAGTATTTTTTCTGAAAGTGTCAAAGGACGACCTACCACTTGTCGTGCCGCAGCGATGCGCTCTGGGTATGCCGCATACACCTTCTTGATCATGTCTAAATCGAAAACCATCGTGAAGAAATTATTAAATTTGTATTTTGAATAACGGGAGCAAAGGTAGTAAATCTTCAACGATTGCTGTCCCAAAATTGCTTTCAAAAATGGAGAAATGACATCGATTTTTTGCGCTAAAATGTAAACCTCAGTGTAAAAAAGGGATGAGAAGTTGATTTTTTTCGTGCGGGGACTAGTATTTTCTGAATAATTAGCTATCTTTGCACCCTTAAAATTTTTATTCATTAAACATTTCTATCATGAATTCTTACGAAACTGTTTTCATCTTAACTCCCGTTTTGTCTGACGATCAGGCAAAGGAAGCAGTGCAGAAATTCGAGAGCGAAATCAAAGCAATGGGTGGAAAAGTAAATCATTCGGAAAGCTGGGGATTGCGCAAATTGGCGTATCCAATCCAGAAAAAATCGACTGGTTTCTACTTCCTCATTGAATTTGACGGAGAAGGCAACAGTGTTGCTGGGCTCGAACTAAGCATGAAGCGCGACGAGCGTATTTTACGATTCTTAACTGTCAAAATGGACAAGGATCACGTGGCATACGCAGAAAAGCGCCGCAACAAGGCTGGAGAGAAAAAGTCTGTTGAAGCCGAAGCTTAATTAATCACTCTTAAACGAAAAAGAACATGTCAAACGATATCAGATATCTGACACCGATAAACATCGAAATCAGAAAAGACAAATACTGCCGTTTCAAGAAAAGCGGAATCAAATTTATTGATTACAAGGACGCAAACTTCCTATTGAAGCTCGTAAACGAGCAAGGAAAAATCCTTCCACGCAGAATCACTGGAACATCGGCTAAGTATCAAAAAAGAGTCAACAAAGCGATTAAGCGTGCACGTCACATCGCAATCATGCCATACATTGGCGATATGCTTAAGTAAATTGTTTGTTGAACACGAAATTAAGTTACCATGGAATTAATTCTAAAGAAGAACGTAGATAAGCTCGGATTCGCGAATGAAATCGTAACAGTTAAACCTGGATACGGTCGTAATTTCCTAATCCCGCAAGGATACGCGGTGCTTGCAACAGCATCTGCTAAAAAAGCGCACGCTGAAATCATGAAGCAAAAAGCGCACAAGGAAACAAAAATGTTGGCTGAGGCGCAAGAAGTTGCTGCTAAATTGGAAGCTACAACTGTTACTATCTCTACCAAAGCTGGTGAGAACGGTAAGATTTTCGGATCTGTAAATACTGTTCAATTGGCTGAAGCATTGAAGAAAGCAGGATTTGACATCGACAGAAAGTCGCTTAAAATTAAAGATGAGCCAATCCGTGAGGTAGGAACATTTGAAGCTGAAGCGAGTCTTTACAAAGGTGTTAAACCTACCTTCAAATTTGACGTTGTTGGCGAATAAGCCACAAAAAAATAGTTTGGAAAGCCTGCATTGCAGGCTTTTTTTTTGAACCTTTGTCTCATGCCGCGTTGTCTTTCCTTTCTTTTCATTGCCGTAGTTCTCGCTGCCTGTGGACCGCAAAACGTTGGTTCCCAGAAAAAAGATGAGGCAAAATCAGAAATCAATTACGCCAAGTGCATTGATATCCACGAAAAAAAATCAGGAACAATTGTCAACATACATGAACCTGATGCCAACATTCATTACCAGTATTTCCTAGGAAAAAATAACCAGGACTGTCCGAAGGGTGCAACGTTCATTCAGGTACCTATTAAAGGAATAATCGCCTTGAGTGGTACACACATAGGAATGCTTTCGGTCTTGGACGAAATTGACCTCGTTCGCGGGGTTCCGAATAGCAAATACGTTTACAACACGACTTTGCGAAAACGACTGTCCCAAGGTAAAGCAAAAAGCTTAGGGACCGAAAGTGGCATTCCCGTAGAATCGATTATCGCATTGCATGCCGATGTATTGATGTATAGCGGCGGCTTTGGTACGGGCTATCCTAAGGAGGTTCAACTTCATAAACTAGGCACCCTCTGTATTCCGAACTTTGACTGGAAAGAATCACACCCCCTTGGCAAAGCGGAGTGGTTGCTTTTCTTTGGGTATCTCACAGGCAAGGAAAAACAAGCCAAAGCGTACCTTGCACAAGTTAAAAAGCGTTATCTCGACTTGTGTCTGCGGGCCAAGAAGACCAATTCCCGACCTCGTGTTTTTAGTGGAAATCTCATCGGTGATATCTGGTTTGCCCCTGCTGGTGAAAGCTTTGGAGGCATTCTCTTGCACGATGCAGGCGCTGATTACTCAGGTAAAAAAACGAAAGGTACTGGAAGTATCGAACGCTCCCTTCAAGAAGTGATCTCCTGTGAAAAAAACACCGCGTTTTGGATCGATCCTGGGGTAACATCACTCAAGGATTTAATGCAAAGAGATAAACGCTACAGTTATTTATCCGCTGTGAAAAACAAAAAAGTCTTTTGCTATTCGCACGGCATGAACCGTTTTTGGGAAATGAGTGTTGCTGAACCCGACAAGGTGCTTTCCGATTTCATCCGTATCTTTCACCCCGAATTGGGCTTGAAAGGCCGCATGTATTATTACAAACAACTGCCGTAATGACAAAGAATTTTGTGCTCTTTTCTGGCTTGACCTTTCTGATGACAGGGCTCTGTTTGTGGCATCTGCATGCCGGACAACTTGGAATTAGCACAGGTGATTTTTGGTCGGCACTTGTCGATGGTGGTGATTCAACGAAGGAAATTATTGCGCG
>CANGIC010000062.1 GCA_947453795.1 Flavobacteriales bacterium | reverse complement strand
GGCGCCGTAAACGAGTACCCTGATTGTGCATCGAGCCAATTATTAAGCAACGTGAACCCCCACCCCGTTATTGGGTCACCTGATAAGGACGCCTGATGAAAAAGTAGCAAACTATCTGAATTGATCAATTTTGCCATGTAGATACTTACATAATCAAAGTTCCCATAGGGAATAAAATACGATTGAAATGGCGGGATTTGAGTAAAAACAGGACTATACTCAAAACGGAGAACCCCATCATATAAACTGATGTATTGCCGAATCGTATCCTGTTTCATGTCGAACTGTTGCCATGTAGACGTGGCAATGGTATTTTGATAGGGCGCTAAAGGGGAAAGTTGCATTGCTGTGTTCAATGACCACACCTCGTAATTGTCGTCATTGATGTTGTCCGGATGGCGGCGGTAGAGAACATTCACGGCTGTATCGTTGTAAGAGAACAATCTCAATCCGTAACGATTCGTAATGGTATCCACCACATGATTTCCAAGAGTGTGCGTATCCATATCCAATCGTGTAAATTGATATACTGTCGGATATTCCAATTGCGTAAATTGATATGGGAAAAGTGTTTTTTGCAATGCAATCACATACGAATTGCTTGTTCCAAATCGGCGGACATATACATTTTCTATGGTATCAACGGCAATGTTAAATTCGAGTGTATCGGACCAAAGCATGTCTCCATTGATGTCATTTTCGCGAATGAATAGTTTTCCAATTTGAATTTCGTACGACAGAAAATTGTCGCCTGGCAAATCATAAAACTGTGTTGTTTTTGGGAAATTAAATTGTTGCGCGAATAGATTAGTGCTGAATAACAACATCACAAGTATGAATCGAGCCATAATCGAAAATTTAAGTTCGATGCAAGATAAATAAATTCCTTAATCCTTTGACAAAGAAACAATCCCAACCAAATCATGCCAAAACGATGCCTCCGACGGAACGCAGCCTTGTTCGATTAATTGGTGAACTTCTTCTTCACGGGAGCCTTGGTGCTTTTTTTCCGAGCGGAAGAAGTTCAATTTGGAAAGATCACGTGTGAGTGCGGTATGAATGGTTTCGGGACTTGACAAATCCAAGTCAGGTTGCGTATGTTTAACAGCAATTAAAAGGGAGCGGTCTGAAAGACAGTGAAACACCAAGCAGGAATCTACACTGCGGAACTCCAAGTACTCAATCTTCTCATACACTTTTTGCAGCACCGTATCACTAAAAAGCGCGACCAATTCGACTGCTCGTTCTGGAGTTTCGCGATTCATCCGTTCCCACTCGTCCCCATGAATGCCATTCACGATGAGGAACTGTTTCAGTTCTTCCTCAAAATGGACCAATTCGTCGGCGGTGAGCATGCGGTATTTCATGGCGCAAAAGTGCTCATTTTCATTGGAATTTGTTTCATTAGTCAGTCACAACAAACAAATTTCCCTTCAATCCGTTATGCTTAAACCCTTGAACAACGCAGGGAAAAATGTAATTTTAAGCCATGACACAAAAAAAGGGCATTGCCATACTTGGTTCAACCGGTTCGATCGGCACACAAGCACTAGAAGTTCTTGAATCTTATCCCGACTATTTCGACTTGCAAGTCATCACCGCAGGGAAGAATGCCGATTTATTGATTACACAAGCGATTAAGCATCAACCCAATACTGTTGTCATTACCGATGAAAGTCAATACCTCTATGTAAAGGAGGCGCTGAAAGATGAAGACATTCATGTGTATGCTGGAGCAGAAGCACTTTGTCAAGTGGTGGAATCTTCAGCTGTTGATGTAGTATTGACCGCATTAGTGGGCTATGCTGGATTGAAACCCACCTTGCGAGCCATCGAAGCAAAGAAAACGATTGCCTTGGCGAACAAAGAAACGCTTGTTGTTGCTGGTGAACTTGTGACGAAAATGGCGAGAGAGAACGGGGTAAATATCTATCCTGTTGACTCCGAGCATTCAGCGATCTTCCAATGTTTGGTGGGAGAATTCCACAATCCGATTGAAAAGATTTACTTGACCGCATCTGGTGGACCTTTCCGTGGGTGGAATGCTGAACAACTGGCAAGTGTCACTCGCGCTCAGGCCTTGAAGCATCCGAACTGGTCCATGGGCGCGAAGATTACGATTGACTCAGCAACATTAATGAATAAAGGACTGGAGGTAATCGAAGCAAAATGGTTGTTCAACCTACGTCCCGATCAAATTGATGTCATCGTTCATCCGCAATCCATTGTACACTCCTTGGTTCAATTTGAAGATGGAAGTATGAAGGCCCAAATGGGATTGCCAGACATGAAACTACCCATTCAGTTTGCCTTGACCTATCCTGAGCGATTGCCGACAACTTTTCCGCGATTCAATTTTATAGATTACCCACAATTGACCTTTGAAGCACCCAATCGGGAGGTATTCCGAAACCTTGGATTGGCGTACGATGCCATGGAGACGGGTGGAACGGCAGCGTGTATTTTGAATGCGGCCAATGAAGTTTCTGTGGAAGCTTACCTAAATGATCAAATTCATTTCACGGACATTGCACGCATCAATGAAGCGACATTACATGCGGTTCAATCGCTGTCAACGCCAGTGTACGAAGATTTTGTGCGAAGTGATGAAGAGGCCCGTGCCTTTGCGCGAGGAAGAATAAAGTAACGATTTACAATACGCTCTTAAATTCTTTCACATCACCTTCAAAGTAATGCTTCAAAAGGTGATCAACCAAGTACTCACGGTATTTTTCTTTCGAAATTCTCGGCGCATAGACATATCCTCGACCCAATGATTTGTGCTTGATAAACTTCTTTCGTTCAAGAATGCGAACAATGGTAGAAGTAGTGTTGTAGGCGGGTTTAGGATCACTATATAGCTCCTGTATTTCTTTCACAGCTGCATTCTGAAGCTTCCAAAGCTTCAACATCACCTGTTCTTCGGCGGGAGTTAAACGTTCCATAGTAGCAATTAGTAGTGCTACAATATACTAAATTTTTGTTATGAAACGCAAAACTCACTAAAAATCAAATAACTACAAGCTTAGTTTTTTCTTAAGTGCTGGCGCAACACCTCCTTTGTGCACATAGATATTGATGGTCTTCAACTTGAAATAATTCTCTGATACATAGAGGAATCCTTTCGGAAAGTTTCCTGTTCCCCATGAATTTTTTACTAACAGGTAACGCGTGCCGTTCTGGTCTTTGTACAAACCGACAATGTGCATTCCGTGGTCATCCGTAGTTGTTTTATTGTCGTATCCCTCTTGGCGCATTTCAGGAGTCACCACCACTTCCTTCATTGGTGTCATGAATGCATTTGATTTCTTGTCTGCACCTGCATCCGAGAAATTCTTGTTGTCTCGTCCTTGGATCTCAATGCTTGTTGGATCTTCTGGTACAATAGCGAGTCCATTTCTGAAACTGAATCCTTTTTCAGACACGTCTGCTCCCCAAGCCAAGGTATACCCATTTTTCAAGGCGTATTCGCAGGCATCAAACAATTCATCCAAACCAACATTATAGCTCTCTCCCCACGCCCAGTTGTCAGGAATTTCCAGCATGCAACGCGAGTACATTGGGTGGTTCGTAAATGAAGTCAATGAGACATAATCGTCCATGTTCAAGCCAATTGCTTTCGCATAGCTGATTGGTGTGTATTTCTTTCCTTTCCACTCAAACTCTTTGATGTCCTCACCAAGGTAAGCGTCCAAAATTCCTTTGATGGCATTGATCCACGCACCTGTAATTCCCTCTTTTGCATTTTTTGATGCCGTCAACATCCCCTGCATAGCGCCATTCAACACTTCAAACATTTCACTGTGATCGTGTGTCTCCATGCCGTAGTTTAATCCTTTGTAGATTTCTTGCGGAACGATCCCATAATTGCGAATCACAAAAGGGATATCGTGAAAAGCACCACCTTCTGAGAAGTTGATTTTTCCATCCATGCGGATATACTTCTGTGCTTTGCTTTCGTAGGCCTTACGCACCACAAACATTTCAGAAAGAAGATCAGGATTTTTAGTTCCCATGCGGATCAATTCCGATTCAAAAAATGAAAGTGCAGAAAAACTCCAGCATGTTCCCGTATATCCTTGGCTTTGAACAGGCGTTGCATCGAGGTGCGCCACCTTGGTGAATTGATAATTACTTCCTTCCGCGTTTTTTACAGGTTCAGAGTAACCAAATTGAGAGAAGGAGTACATGCCAATTCCAAGGAAAAGGACAGATAAAAGGTGCTTATGCATGGGGTATAGTTTAATGGTGTTCAGGATTTAATGACGAAGAATCCAACCGTTGAATCCTTGTGCATTGACGCTTGCCACAAGTTGGCGTGCTTGCTCTTCTGATGTTGCTGATCCTGCGCTGATGCGGTAAAGTCCGTTGGAAATGTCCACTTGGCGTGCATCAAATCCTCGTGCTTTCAAGGATGAAATCATGTTTTGCGCATTCGACTGACTTGAAAAGCAGCCCACAACACAATCAAAGGCAGCAACAGAAATCGCTTGTTCGGTTGACGGTGCAGCTGGTGTTGGTTCCGCTATTCGTTCTACTTTCACAGGGATAATGAAGTTGTCATCCAATTGAACAGCGAAAACTTCCGTTTCAGGCGCGTTATTGATTTGATCTTCCAATGATTGTTCTACATCAGAAATTGTAACTGTATAATTTTCTGATTTCTGCGTATACAGGGCGTCCTGCTTTGCATGAAAAGGATTAAAATCTTGAATAGAAAGCACCCCAGATTGAAGCGCGTCTGTGCGTGTAGGAATCCAAATGGAGTAAAACGCAATTGGAAGAATGCATGCTGCAGCTGCGACATATTTCCACATTCTGCGCTTACTTGAAGCGGCTGGATGATCAATGATATCTGCTTCGTCCGCTTTTTCTGTTGCGATAGCAGGGTCAAGTGTGCGAATTTTAGCCCCTTCTTGCACGAGGTCCATGTCCTCTTTTGCAATAAAATGAACGCTTCCAAGTCCGTAAGACGCTAGGAGTAAATTGAAATAGCGGTCTTGTTCGAAACAAAGGTTTTTCTCTCTGTCGTGAAACATGAAGCCCACACGTTCAATGGTCACACGTTCACCACGTTTCAAGGTATCGTTCCAATCAGCGACTGTTGCTTGCACCAATTTCAACGCTTCATCAAATGAAATCTCGTTTGTTCGTGCCAGTTCAGCAACAAGCAAACCGTCATTATTGATCAATTGGCGGTTGAAAAGCAAAGATTTTCGTGGCGGCTGCATCGTGCCTGTCGCATAGTCGATTACTGCAGATGTTTGTCGTGCAACAAAGCCACCGAACTCAGGCACAATTACACAATTGTGTCTGAATAAAAGTTCACCGATAAGCTTGTCTGTTGTCAACATAATGCGAATGTAAATAAAAAGCGCTAAATGTGCAAGATACGCAATGCTTCACGGTAAGTTACAGGAATGCTAACTTATTTCAGTGGATTCACCCGAGCAGCTCCAACACCTTCACTAAGTCCTCCGGTACGTCGATGTTTGGTGTCTCGATATCCGTTTCCACTAAGCGTATTTTATAGCCATAAAAAAGCCATCTCAGCTGTTCCAAAGATTCAGTTTTCTCGAGTGCTGTAGGCGCTAATGTTGTAAGTTTTTGCAGGGTCGATGCGCGATACGCGTACAATCCGATATGGCGCTGAAAGGGATAATTCTCCAATATATCCCCTGAAGAATGGTAAAAATTTGGCACCACGCTTCGGCTAAAATAAAGGGCATTCATTTCGTGATCGGCAACCACCTTGATTCTATTCGGATTTTGCAGGTCATCCATCGTGGTTTTGCGCGTAACAAGGGTAGCAATTTCCACCAAAGGATCAGAAAATACGGCGATCAATTGTTCCAATTGCCGGTAATCCACCAATGGTTCATCGCCTTGAATATTGATCACAATGTCACACTCAGGATACAGCGCGGCCACTTCCGCACAACGGTCGGTTCCCGATGGATGGTTTGCTGAAGTCATGATGGCATTTCCGTTGAATGAAAGCACCTCATCGATAATGCGTTGGTCGTCTGTTGCTACCACCACACGTTCAATCAATGACGACTGTGATACCCCTTCAAACACGCGACGAATCATGGATTTTCCCTTGATGTCAATCAATGGTTTTCCAGGAAACCGAGTAGACGCAAAGCGTGCGGGAATTACGCCAAGTACCTTCATTAGAATTTCATTTGTACTTGCACCAAGAAGTTTCTTGGCGGTTGAATGTCGCCCGGACGAGATGAATATTCCGCGTTGAACACATTGTTCACCATGAAACCTAAACGGTAAGACTCACTGATTTTAAATCCGATACGGGCATCCACCACGAAGTTTCCTTTGTTGTAGATTTGACGGTATTCTTTTAAACCAGGCAATACATAGGTACCACCTGCAATTGCTTCTTCGAAGACACGGTCAATGTTCGACATGTAGCTGTTGTAGCGCATAGAGAACCCAAAGCTGTATTTCTTGTAATTCACTTCCACATCGGCCTTCGCCAAATGTTTGAAACGGTATTTCAATAAGTTCTGTGTGGTGTCACTGTTTGAAAGGCGGTATGTTGGGTCATTGTTCAAGCTAATCGGATTCATGTATGTGTAGCCAATAAGGGAAATGATTTCCACTTCTCCAATTTTACCCATGCTGTTAAATGAGGCGTCGATTCCTGAGATTCTTGCTTTCTCCGCATTGATGGCACGGAATCCGAAGATGTCGTTAATGGTATATCCTTGACCTATTAATTGCTGATAGATTTGTCCAAAATTTGGGTCTTGAGTATTGATCGTTGCTCCCGTAACAGGGTCATAACACCCAAAAGAGAACTCAATCATATTGCTGTATTGGTTGATGAAACCCGACACGTCGATCATTCCTTTCCAATCACCCATTTTCACACCTTGCTTGATCCCAATTTCTCCTGCCCAACCAATCTCTGGTCGCAATAGCGCATTTGGAAAAATGTTCAAGGCACCTACACTTGTTTTGGTATAACGCTCAGCCACGGAAGGATAGCGAATTCCTTGTCCGAAGGAAGCGCGCAAGTGGGTGTATTTCATCACTTGGTAGTGCAAGCCCAAGCGAACGACAGGGTAAACAGGAATGGTTGTTCCGTTCTTTTTGGAAATGATAAAATCTGAGTCACCGCTTTTCCCGTCCATTTGGAAATACTCGGCGCGAAGGCCTGCCGTGATGTCAAGCTTACCGATTTTTTGCTCGTATTGCCCATACGCTGAGGCGTTGTTAGAGGTGTGGTCACCCATCAGGTTCGAGCTCACCGAGTTGAAGATATTCGAAACACCTGCTGTGATGGTTGCGCCTTGGCGGAATTGTCGTTGAATCTGATAATCCGAGAAATACACTGTTGCACTGTTGCTTTGGCTTGGATTTGTCAAATTCGCATTTTCCGCAAAGTACATTCGGGTCTTTAAAGAGTGTTTGTTGTTGTGTTTATCTGTAAAACGCACATACGGGTCAATGAACAAGCGTTTTCCGAGATTGAAGGTTAGCGTAGATGCTGGATTGTTTACATCAGCTCCTCCACTTGGTGTGTAGGCCAAAGAATCGCTTTCCCAGATAAGGAAGTTTCCTGTTTTTTGCATTTGGAAGTTATAGCCCACACCTGCTTTCAGGCGCTCATACTTTTTAAACTTGAAATACATTGTTCCACTCACACGACCGCGGAATTCTGTTTCCCCATCGCGGTAGCCATCATTGTGGAAGAATGTAGAGGAAAGTGTGTATCCAAAACGTTGAAACATTTGTCCACGGTACACCTCGACTTGCTGATTCATTGGGTTCGCTTGGTTTTTTGCTTTCCACCAATTCAATGACTCGCGGGCAGGATTTCCATATACGCCGTATTGCACCTTCACTTTTGTTTCGGGCTTGAGGTTTGGTTCTTTTTCTGCCATTGCGATCACACCATTTAAGGCCCCACTACCGTACAAAACAGAAGCGGCTCCTTTCATGACTTCGATTTGTGCGGCTTGTTCCATAGGGATCGCATTCCACTGTGTATCCCCCGCATATCCGGACAAAAGCGGCATTCCATTCCACAATAAAAGCACGCGACTTCCCGTACCGTAGGCAAAACCACTTCCTCCGCGAATACTTACTTGTCCATCCATGGTAAACACCCCTGGCGTTTGATCAACTGCTTGCTCAAGATCGGTAATTCCTTTGTTGTCGATCAACTGTGGACGAATGATTTCCATGGAAACTGGCACTTCTTCGATCGCTTGTTGACGACGGTTGGCAGAAACGACAACGGGGCCAAGGTTTTGAATTTGCTCCAACAAGGTAATGGTCACATTTCCCGGGCCATTAACCACTGTGGTATCTGATAGATAAGGCAACATGGTCGTGATGATTGTCACCGGATAAGTACTCGCGGTCAACTGAAAATTTCCGTCATAATTGGAAATGGCTTTTGCTCCGTTTGACGCAATAATCTTTGCCCCAACAACAGGTTCACTCGATGTTAAAACAACTTTTCCAGTAATTTGTCCAAGGGAATTGAACGCAACAAATGCGAGAATAAGTAGGCAGTATTTCATAGTCAAAGCAGTCATTTATTGGCTAGTACTTTGACGAATATACCAATTATTGCTGAGTTAATGCAAATGAGAACCTCACTTACTGCACGGCATACTTCAATTGAATCATGAAATTTCTCGGCGGCTGAATGTCTGCAGGGCGCGAAGAATACTCTGCATTTAATGCATTGTTGATGATAAACATCATGCGCATGTGTTCTGTGAAATTTACTCCAAATCGCACATCAAACACCAAGCTTCCTTGATTGAACACTTGACGGTATTCTTTGAGTCCCGGCAAGACATATGTCCCGGCAATGGGTTCCTCGAATACACGGTCGATGTTGGACATGAAGCTATTGTAACGGCAAGAGGCACCTGCTGAAACCCGTTTGTAGCGAATCTCAACATCCGCTTTCGCCAAATGCTTGAATCGGTATTTCAGCATGTTGGTGTTCGTGTCAGAGAATGACGCTAGGTATTGGGGGTCTTTGTTCAATGTAATTGGGTTCATGTAGGTGTACCCCATCAATGTTGACACTTCAAAAGGGCCTATTTTTCCTTCGCTGTTGAATGAAAACTCGACTCCTGTAATTCTAGCTCTTTCCGCATTTTTCGCTTTAAAACCTACCCAGTCTGTGATGTTTTCTGGGGTCAATGCTATACTGTCTGGATTGTAGATGCCAAAGGTATATTCAATCATGTTGGTGTACTGATTGATGAAACCAGCCACATCAATGATTCCTTTCCATTTGTCAATTCTAAAGACCTGTTTGATCCCAATCTCACCTGCCCATCCTTTTTCTGGGCGGAGTGATGGATTTGGGAAAATAATGATCCCACCCGTTGAAGTCGCAGTATAGCGTTCAGCCACAGATGGAAAACGTACCCCTTGACCGAAAGAAGCGCGGAGGTGCGTGGCTTGCCCTAGTTTCTTGTGAAACGCCGTTCGAAAGATGGGATACACTGGGAGGGTTCTTTTTCCGAGAACGAATTTTGAGTCTGCTGGATTGGTGTCTTGTTTAAAGTATTCCACACGCACGCCAAAGGTCGCGTCCACGCCGAGAATTTTTGTTTCCAGCTGACTGTATCCGGCAAGATTCAGGGATTGGTGGTTTCCAAAAACAGGACTTAAGATCATGTTCTGCGTAGCCGTTGCACCCGAAAATAAAGTCGTCGTTTTACTGAAATTCTTTTGGTAGGAGTAATCTCCATAATACATTGTTGCTTTCGACGAAGCATAAATATTGGACAAGTCACCTGTTGTCACTAAGTAATAGCGCGTTCTTAGCTCATGCTTGTTGTTCTTCTTGTCGTAATACTTAATGTATGGATCGACATTGAGTCGGAGGTTATTTTGATAGGTCACTGTTGAACCCGGACCTTTCGGATCCATTCCTCCTTGTGCGATATAGGCCAAGGAGTCGCTTTCCCAGAGAATAAATCCTCCCGTGTACTGGTACTGGGCGCTGTAGAAAACCCCTGTTTTAAGGTTCGGGATTTTCGATTTAAAATAAAGCGAACCACTGACACGCGCTCGTTGTTCAAGTGCCCCTTTGCGGTAGCCCTCATTGGTGAACCCATTCATGGAAAAGGTATAGCCCACACGCTTAAACATTTGTCCGACATAGGCATCCATCTGATAAAACGTTGGGTTCTTCGTCCACCACTTCAAACTTTCGCGCTTTGGATTGCCATACACGCCCACTTGAACTTTTCCGCTATACTCCAGCTTAAGTCCAGGTTCGCGTTCCGTGATGGCCACAATTCCGTTTAGGGCCCCACTACCATACAACACAGAAGATGCGCCTTTCAGTACTTCAATTTGTGACATATTTTCCATCGGAATCGCATTCCACTTTACATCCCCTACATCCGGAGCAACCATCGGTGTTCCATTCCACACCAAAAGCACACGACTTCCCGCTCCGTAGGAATATCCACCACCACCGCGAATACTTGCTTGACCATCCATGGTAAATACCCCAGGACTTTGATTCACTGTTTGTTCTAGGTTCGTAAAACCCTTGCTTTCAATGAGCGATGGTTTAATGATTTCCATGGACACCGCTACTTCCTCGACATCTTGTTGTCTTCGGCTCGCTGTAACCACCATATCGCCAATTTCCTGAACGATAGGTTTCAAGACGATTGTCAATTCTCCTGGTCCATTGACTACCGTGGTGTCACTTTTAAATGTGCTGAGTTTGGTGATTAATGTAACTGGAAACGTTTTGCAATTGAGTTTGAATTTTCCATCCGGATCTGTAGCGGTAACCGCACCATCGGAAGCCGTCACGCGGGCACCCACTGCAGGTTGTTTTGAATCTCCACTCACGACAATCCCTGAAATTTGAGACATACCAAAAGTATGAACTGCAAGAAAACAAAGAATTATAAACCCCCTCATAAATAGCGCGTAAATAGTCAATTTAGGGAACGAAAATAGGGTTTTATTTTTGATTTGTTACCGCAATGTTTCGTCTTTTTGCTTGAGTCGCTCCGTTATTTTCCGTAAATTCAAGTATAAATTCATCTCCTTGAACCACTCTGAACTCCATTGCAAAATTGCATTGTCCTTCCTATCGGGCATAGGTCCACGCAAGGCGGCGCGCCTGCTCTCCACTGTGGGCAGTGCCGAAGCTATTTTTTTAGAATCGCTTACTACGCTCCATCGCTTGTCAGGGATTCCGAAAGAGGTTTTGCGCAGCATGAAGCGTGAATCTGCCCTGTCACTTGCCGACATGCATGTCAACTATATGCTGAAGCACAACATTTCCGTTTATTTTTATTTGGACAGTGATTATCCCCGACGCTTGAAGCACTGTGCAGATGCGCCCATTCTCCTCTATGGTCGAGGAAAAAATGAACTCAATGCCCCGCGTATGGTTTCGGTGGTAGGTACGCGAAATGCCAGCGCCTACGGTTCGGGCTTGTGTGAGTCATTTTTACATGAGCTGATTGGGAAAGACATCACCGTAGTGAGTGGAATGGCCTATGGCGTGGACATCTGTGCCCATAAGTATTGTGTCCGTTTTGGTATCCCTACGATTGGTGTGCTCGGCCATGGTCCCGATCGCATCTATCCCCATGTGCACCAACGCACCGCCGAACAGATGATGGAACACGGAGGAGTACTCACCGAGTTTTTACCCGGCACCAAGCCCGACCGAGAGAACTTCCCGATGCGCAACCGCATTGTCGCCGGCATGACCGATGCCACCATTGTGATTGAAAGTAAAAAAAGTGGTGGTTCGTTGATTACTGCTGAGTTGGCCAACGACTACAACAAAGATGTATTTGCATTTCCGGGAAATGTTGGGCAAACACTTTCCGAAGGGTGCAATCACCTCATTCGTCAGCAGAAAGCTCATTTAATTACGAGCGCGGAAGATTTCCTAACATTCATGAACTGGAATGACATCCCCAACCAAGGTGTTCAACGCACGATTTTCAACGAGTTGGATCAAGAAGAACGGAACATCTGCAGCATGCTGACAGCACCACAAGGCGAACATATAGACGTCCTTTCCGCTAAAACAGGGCTAGCCATCTCCGCGTTAAATGTGCGCCTTTTTCATTTAGAAATGAAAGGAGT
>CANGIC010000061.1 GCA_947453795.1 Flavobacteriales bacterium | reverse complement strand
TCCATGATTTGTTTAGGCACATCTTCATGCACATCATAGATCACTTTCTTTCCTTTTCGCACTAATTTTAGCGCATAAGGCAGCAGTTCTGGGTCATGAATGTGGTAGATATCAGCGTCAAGTTCAAGGGCTTTGCGGTAAATCGCTTTTGTGGTGCGCAACATGCGCTGCAAACGTCCCTTTCCTTTTTTCGGAACATTGACATATTCAACACCTTTGGAAATCTCGTTCTCACTGTTGGTCATCACAAGATAAACTTTCCAATGCTTGGCCAATGACACACATTCCTTATGAAAAATGCGGATATCGCCCGGCGGATGCGCGCTACTTAAATGGGCTATTTTCACATTGGTTGCTGTCATGGAGGAATTCTTCATAAATCCCAAGCGAAGTTAAACTAAATCAGCTAAAATCGCGTTCATTGCAGCAATTCGCTTTCAAGGTGATGTGGTACCGAACGAAGCATTACCTTTGCAATGGTTCATCCGGGTGGGCAGTATGCTATGAAAAAATACCTTCCAACATCTGAATTTTCAAAAAATGTGATCACGATGCTCACGGGCAACATGATTGCGCAGTTGATTCCGTTGTTGATTACTCCCATCCTAAGTCGTCTTTTCTCAGTGGAAGAATTTGGTGTTTTTGCACTCTACAGTTCCATCGCCACCTTTTTTATGGTCATTGCCGCGGGTCGATATGAGACGGCAATTCTACTTCCCAAAGAGGACAAAGATGCGGTAAACATTCTGGCATTAAGCTTTCTCATCCTCACCGGTTTATCACTACTGCTCATGATTGTGGTGTTGGTATTTCCTGTTGCCGCACTTTTTGATACACCTGAATTGGCAGATGTGATGATTTACATTCCCCTGACCATCTTTTTCGGAGCGGCTTACCGAACACTCACCTATTGGAGTAACCGAAAAAAACGATTCCGAGCCACCTCCGTCTCCTCCGTTACACAAGCCACTTCGCGCGCTGGATTAAATCTTTTCGGAGGAATGTATGCCGGTGGATATTGGGAAGCAGGACATGCAAAGGGATTCTTTAATGCATTGTTTTCATCCAAAGGTGGAATGTTACATGGCGTTCGCACATGGGGAATGAATAGTTTGGTCATTGGATCAATTTTGGGCTATGCTTTCGGGACAATTCAGTTTGTGCGGACCTTCATTTCAAAAGACCGCACCTTATTGAAAGAAGTCAACGGAGCATCCATGCGTCGACTTGCCAAGGAGCACGACAAGTTTCCGAAAATCAATGCCGTTCATGCCCTTGTGGATGAGATTAAAAACTCAGGGGTAACCTTCGTGGTTTCCTACATGTTTTCTGAGGTTGTTCTTGGATTGTACAGCATGACGATTCGTGTTTTGACCTTGCCACTGACCATGATTGGAAGTGCTTTCAGTCAGGTTTTCATTCAACGCGCCGCTGAAATGTATGCCAACAAGGAGAAAATGGTGCCTTTAATGTATGCCACCGTACGCCGACTTTCCTTCTTGGCATTGCCGATTTTCCTTCCCATTGTTTTCTTTGGACCGGACCTTTTCGGAATCATATTGGGAGATGAATACCGCATCTCAGGCGAATTCGCGCGCATACTCACCCCTTGGCTGTTTCTGAATTTTGTCATCAGTCCAGTGGTGCAAGTCACCGTTGTTGTCGGCAAGCAAAAAGAATTGTTTGGTGTCGCACTTGTTGGTAACACGATTATTCTCGGCAGTATCTTTATCGGTGGATTTTTCTTCCATAAACTGGAGTATGGATTCATGTTGCTCTCGTTATTGGAAATTATCTTTTACATTTGGTTGTGCAAATGGGTATTTGCCTTGGCAAAAGAAGCAGATGCAGCACACGAGACAAGCATTGAAACTGAACAATAAACGTGATACGTAATCTACTCCGAACACTTCGAAATCGCTGGCTAAGTCGCTATTCCCCACGAATGATTAGCCCTTTCATTGGCCGTGATGGAAAACCCATTTTGCGAACACGCGTTTCCAATTCTACCTTCATCGACCACATCCACGGACTGGACTTGGCTGAAAATGTGTACATAGGACACCACAATTTCATCGAAGCAAGCCATGGTTTGCGCATCGAAGAAGGATGTCAGATTACCAGTTTCATCAGCATTACCTCGCATTCAAGTCATCAATCCATTCGCTTGTACGGAAAATCCTATGCGGGAAAGGATATGATCGGTTACCTCACGGGAAGCGTGCACATCGGTAAATACACCTTTGTTGGACCACATGCCACCATTATGCCGAATACAAAAATAGGTAAAGGCAGCATCGTGGCGGCTTACAGTTATGTACAAGGTGATTTTCCCGATTTCTCTATTCTTGCGGGAAACCCTGCTGTCGTTGTTGGAGATACCCGAGAACGCGACCAAGCGGTCATTTCTCAACACCCGGAATTGAAACAATACTACGATGAATGGAGCAATGACTGATCGACTGAAAATCATATTCGGTGGATTCATTGTTTGCTCGGTACTCTTTCTGCCCGATTTACACCTGAAACCTTCATGGCCTGCCATTCAGGTGATTGACTTTTTACTACCTATTCTTGCTATTTATGTTTTCATTGAGCGAAAACAGGTGCAAGGGAAATTACTTTTCATCGGAATTGGCGTTTTCGCGGTCATCATGTTACTGTCCATGGCGGTCAATGGCAGAATCTTCGTCATTCAAGATCTTTTCGAGATTTTTAAACTCGTTAAATTCTCCCTGATCGTCGCATTTTTCACTTTGGTACCAACAGCGGCTTTTGGTCGTACATGGCTCAAGCCGATGTTCATTGCCTTGGTTGGATTCAACTTGCTACATTTCTTCAATCTATTTGATTTTAATGACATCATCGCGACCTATTACAACGGTGGATTGCACATCGAGTACTTTGGGTTGAATTCGCTCAAAGAGCCCGCAGTGAAGCGCATGGTTGGACTCGCAGGTAACCCAAACATTAACGCATTGGTATTTTTATTCTTCAGTATTGCATTTCTTCCGATAAAGCAGCGGTCGAATACCTTGTGGTGGTTTTTCGTCGCCGTGTTGATGGTGTTTCTGTGCCAGTCGCGTACTGCTATTCTTGGATTGGGAGCGATTTTATTTGCCGCTGGTTTTCTGATGAAGAAGTACTTTACCCTGCGCAAATGGACGATCATCGTACTCGGAATAAGTGCTGTTTACCTCCTGTCTTGGGCGATGGCAACCGATTTCTTTCGTTATTCGCTCTACAGCAATAACCTGTTCAACGGACAGATTCTCCAAACAGGTTCGGCACGGGGACGTTGGGAGGCCTGGACATTGCTCGGTGAGATGATCCTTCAAAAACCACTTCTCGGCTACGGTGGAAACAAGGCGTATTTCTATGCCCAGAAAATTTATTCGGAAAACGAGTACATCCTCATGGCTTGGCGCTACGGGATGATTGGACTACTGGGCTACTTGATTATTTATCTCCTACCCCTAAAAGCATTTTTTCAAGCAAAAAAAATCGAAAAGACCTACCCCGCTCTCTTGTGTCTTGTATTGATGTCGGTAGCGGCATTGACGAACAATCCATTCGTTGATCGGACAATTATGGTACTATTTGCTGCTGTCATTGGGGCAGTTTATGCGCAACTTTCAACAGAGAAAATACATGTCGAATAACCCAAAGAAAAAGTTATTGCTGGTCGGTAGCGCGAGTGTTCACATTCAGAACTACTACAACTTAGTGCGTGACTATTTCGCTGAGGTGATGGTCGTCACAAACGAGAACATTGATTATTGTCCACACGCGAAGGTCTCTTTTAAGTTGAGAAATCCTTTTAAAGTGTACAAAAGTATTCAAGAGATCAAGAAGATAATCCATGATTTCAATCCCGACATCATCCATGTGCACCAAGCCAATACGTACGGCTTTATTGCTTCTATGGCGAATAAGCGAAGGATACCGATGGTACTCACAACTTTGGGAAGCGATGTCTTACTTTTACCTAAACGTGGTTTCCTCTACCGCTTTATCGTCAACAAATCATTGAAGGATGCGAATTTCATTACCGCTGATGCACGCTTTATGGCTGAAGCAATCCATGGTTTAATTGGTCAAAAAGACGTGACCATTGCCAACTTTGGTATTGACATTTCCCCTATCCCAAGGGGCCATAAAAAAGAAAAGATCCTATACTCCAACCGTTTGCATAAAGATTTATACAACATTGATCAAATCATTTCTGGATGTGCCGCATTTCTAAAGGAAAATACAGAATGGTCGCTTACGATTGGTGCAAATGGCAACAATACAGAGCTCTTAAAAGCACAAGCGAAACAACTTATTTCTGAAGAACAAGTTTCCTTTATTGGATTTGTTACGGCGGATATTAATCGCGCCAATTACTTAAAATCAGCCATTTACATTTCCATTCCCAGCAGTGACGGCACCGCAATAAGTTTATTGGAAGCCATGGTCTATGGGGCAATTCCTGTGGTTTCTGATTTGCCTGCCAATCGAGAATGGATTGTTGACGGTGTAAATGGCATTATTGTACAGGATGGAAATGTTGATGCCGCTATTCGCAAAGCAATTCAATTGAACGCAGATGAAGTCGCTGAGCGCAATGCCAGAATTATTAACGAACGAGGAAGTAAGGAGGCGAATCGGAAAATTTTCTTGTCGCTCTACGATCAATGTCAGTGATTTTCCACCGGATAATTGGACACATACTCAACGATTCCTTCTGGAAAGGTATAGAGTGGGGCGTAACCAAGTTCCAGCGTGATGCGGTCAATCTTCGCCAAGGAGTGCATGATATCACCAGGACGTTCCGGTCCATGCACCACTTCAGCTGTAGAATGTATCCCGCGTTGTGTCAATCCTTCACGAAGGGCTTCCACCACCTCGAGTAAGGTAAAGGACTCGCCACAGGCCACATTGTACACCGCTGCACCAGTAAATTCTCGTTCCGTTGTCAAGGCCAACACATTGGCACGCACCGCATTTTTCACATAAGTAAAATCTCGCGTTTGTGATCCGTCCCCATTGATCGTTACGGCTTCATTTTTCAGCAATTTATCCAAGAATTTCGGGATTGCTGCGGCATATACTCCGTTTGGATCTTGTTTCGGACCAAATACATTAAAATACCGCAAGCCAACGGTTTCCATGTCAAACAAGCGGGCATACACACCGGCATACTGCTCATTCAGCATTTTTGTTACTGCATAAGGTGAAAGTGGACTTCCCTCTACCCCTTCAACTTTGGGCGAAATGGCTAAATCACCATAGACAGATGAAGAACTGGCGTATACGAAACGTTTGATACCTTCTTCCTTTGCCGCATGCAACATATTTAAAAAACCTGTGGCATTGGTGGAATGTGTGTTGTGAGGAAGTGCAATGGAACGGGGCACAGAACCCAATGCTGCTTGATGCGAAATGGCATCGATTCCCTTAACCGCTTGTTGGCAATCTTCCACAACTTGAATATCCGCTTCGAAAAGTTCAAATTTTGGATTTGATAAAAATTCGGTCAAGTTTTCACGACGGCCCGTTGCAAAATTGTCCATCACACGAACATGAGCCCCTTGTGCGAGAAGTTCTTGCACAAGATTGGACCCAATGAATCCTGCACCACCAGTAACAAGTATGTGTTTATCCTTTAACATTTGCACCAACGGAAGACTATTATTTCGCGTAATTCACGGAACGTTTCTCACGAATCACTGTTACCTTCACCTGACCTGGGTACGTCATTTCAGTTTGGATGCGCTGAGAGATTGCGAATGACAATTCATCCGCTTTCAAGTCCGTTACCTTTTCACTTTCAACAAGAACGCGCAATTCACGTCCAGCTTGAATCGCATAGGCACTTGAGACACCGTCGTACGACAACGCCAATGTTTCCAATTCCTTAATTCTTTTGATATAGGCCTCAACGATTTCGCGACGAGCACCAGGGCGTGCACCAGAAACGGCATCACATACTTGGACAATCGGTGAAATCAATGTTGTCATTTCAATTTCGTCGTGGTGAGCACCGATGGCATTGCACACATCTGGTTTTTCGCCATACTTTTCTGCCAATTTCATCCCCAAGATTGCATGCGGCAATTCTGGTTCTTCGTCAGGCACCTTTCCAATATCGTGGAGTAAGCCTGCGCGTTTCGCCAATTTCACATTCAATCCAAGTTCCGCCGCCATGATCGCACATAGGTTGGCTACTTCACGGGAGTGTTGCAATAGGTTTTGGCCATAGGAAGAACGGTATTTCATTCGACCTACCATTCGTGTCAATTCAGGATGTAACCCATGAATTCCAAGATCCATGCATGTACGACGTCCAGTCTCTGCGATTTCTTCATCCAGTTGCTTGCGTGTTTTGGCAACGACTTCTTCAATGCGTGCTGGGTGAATACGTCCGTCGGAAACCAATTGGTGTAATGCCAATCGTGCGATTTCTCTGCGCACCGGATCAAAACAAGACAGGATAATCGCTTCTGGCGTATCGTCTACAATGATTTCAACACCAGTCGCTGCTTCAAGTGCACGGATATTTCGTCCTTCACGACCGATGATGCGTCCTTTCACCTCATCCGAATCAATGTTAAATACAGAAACGGCATTCTCTACAGCTTGTTCTGTAGCCACGCGCTGAATCGATTGGATGACAATTTTCTTCGCCTCACGGTTCGCGTTCAACTTCGCTTCCTCTGTAATTTCTTTGATGTAAGTCATGGCACCCGTGCGCGCCTCGTCTTTCAGTGCTTCCATCAAACTGTTTTTCGCGTCCTCAGGCGACATTCCGCTGATACGTGATAATTCAGCCACACGTTTTTCTTGGATCTTATCCAATTCTTGGTGCTTCAATTCGAAGGCCTGTGTTTTTGCTTCTAAATCTTGTTGATTTTTCTCCAGATCACTTTCCTTGCGGCTGACCTCTTCAATTTTCTGAGAGAGTGTTTTTTCTCGCGCTTTAGCTCGATCTTCTGCAGATTGAGTGCGTCGTTCGCGTTCTTTCATGTTTTGTTCATGCTCCTCTTTGAGTTTCATGAACTTTTCCTTTGCTTGAAGAATTTTCTCCTTTTTGATGTTTTCTCCTTCAGATTCCGCCTCGCGGATTAAGGCATCGCGTTTGTTTTTGAGGATGACATTTTGCAGCACAAAAATACCTGCGCCACCGCCTGCCAATCCAATCAAAATACCTATTACCATTCCCATTTTAAAAAATATTAAATCATTATACATCTCCAGTATGTACAAAGTAGAACAGGGAAAAAAGAGGAATTAGATCAACGCATCCAGCTCTTTGGATAAGTCTCCAAGTTGCTGTTCAAGAGCAGAAAAATCAGGTTCTGCTGTTGTTGGGGCTGCAGCTGCTGAGCGAGTCGACAATTGCAAAGCGGTCATCGCAAGTAAATCTTGCATGTCTTTAACCGCGTAATTATCCTGAAGCATTTTGATCGACTTATTGATGTCTTCCGCTGCTTTTGTAACGCGTGCTTCCTCGCCCTCATTCACTGTAAGTGGATAAGAACGACCGGCAACCATCACCTTCAAGGACAACTTTCCCATTCGTTATTTCTTTAACTGACCAATGCAGTATTCAATCTCTTTCACCAATTCATCGATCTGTTCCTCATTTCTTCCATTTTGAGGCACAGAAACTTCGACAATCTGATTTTTTGCCACATCCAAATCCAACTTCAATTGATCAATTGCTGCAAGCTGCTCATTTTCCATGTGCTTCGCAGACTGCAAGCGCTCTTCCATCTCTTGAATTTGCGCCTGAAGTGTTTGATTTTTAATCCGTTCTTGCACCAACTGATTATGAATTTCAAGCGCTTTCGCTCGAATTTCGTTCATACTATGTTGAATGCGTTCTGTCATTTGAATCGACTTTAGGCAAAGTTAATACATCAAGTCACACTTACAACATTTTTCATCTTCCGTGCTCTATTTTTTTTCTTAAGTGTAACTTTGGACCTATGCGTGTTTCACTCCTCCTTCAATGTGTGTATTGCCTTTGGTATTTTTCTTCTCTTGGGCAGTCGGAAGCACTCGTGAATTTCCGTTCTCCCTTGGATGTGGCCTCAGAACTCACCGCTGGGTTTGGCGAAATACGCCCAAATCACTTCCACATGGGCTTGGATTTTCGCACTTCTGGCCGTGAGGGATTAAAAATTAGAGCCGTTGAACGCGGTTACATTGCCCGAATTGTTGTTTCCCCTCAAGGGTATGGCAAAGTGCTTTATGTGAATCATCCCAATGGTATCACCAGCGTATACGCACATTGTTCCGGATTCAATCCGCGCATTGACAGTTTAGTTACGGCCATACAACTGCGCTACAAGGCCAATGAAATTGATGTCCGCCTGGCGGCAGATGACCTACCCGTTGCACGTGGTGAACAAATCGCGTTTTCAGGAAATACAGGAAATTCTTCTGGTCCTCATTTACATTTTGAGCTGCGTGACACGGAAAGTCAGGATGCATTAAACCCCTTGACGCATGGGTTTTATATTGCCGACCACCAGAAACCTAAAATTCAATCCGTCAAGCTATTCGCGTTGACACATGATGGGTTCACCATTCCGGGAAAGGAAATCATCGTTTCGGCAAATGCCTTAGATACACTTCATGTGCCTTCCAATTTTTGCAGCAGTGACGGAGGGATAGGATTTGCTGTTGAAGGAACAGATTACACCGACAAATCGTCCTTTTCATTGGGCATTCATTCCGTCAAAATCACCAGTGGGAAAGAAAAGGTCGCTAACTTCCAACTCGACCGCATCTCCTTTGAAGCCACCCGTATGGTCAACGCCCACTGCGACCATGTGGCCTACACGGAACAGGGGAAACGTTACCACAAGTGTTTTCATTCCGATACTGACCCATTGACCATTTACCCCCCCAATGAACCTTGCGTTTTTCGCATTTCACCCGGAAAGTCTTACCCGATCCGCATTCAAACCCAGGATGCCGCAAGAAATAGCTTGGAATTGTCATTCATAATCGCGGTCGATAATGGACAGATGTCAACCAGTACTCCTTTTCCAGAAAGCTTCTTGTTTCCCAATGAAAGCATCGTGCTTCAGCACACCAATTGTCGAATTGCCATTCCAACATTGGGCGTGATTTCGCCATTGAATCTTTCCACACTCAAAAAGGAACTCAACTCCATTGGTTTTCCACTGATCAATAGGGCGATTGAAGTAGCTTTCCCATTGCCTTCTTGGCAATCCGACCATGCGAAATACTACATCGAAGTGAGCACAGCAGATGGTAAAAAACGTTTTCTAAAAACCTATTTCAGTCCGCAAGGAATTATCGCTTCATCGACCTATTCCGGCAGTTATCGCTTAAAAATAGATACCCAATCCCCTCAAGTTAGTGCCTTAAATTTTGTTTCCAATCAGCCCATAAGCCGAAAGGTACTGACCTGGAAAATAAAAGATACCGAAACAGCCATTCGCTTTTACGATTTAGAAGTCAATGGCAAATGGGTCCCTGTATACTACGATTCAAAAAATGACGTACTTGAATTCATCAAACCGGCAAAAATGGAGGGAACATTGCCTTACCGACTTCGCGTGCGCGATTGGTGCGGCAACGAGACGATACTCGAAGGTGTTTTTGTTTTTTAGGTCAGATTATCCGCCAATAGATACGCCGATCAGCATTCCAATGCCGTAGGTTACTGCTGCAGCACAAAGTCCAAAGAAAACTTGTCGGAATCCTGAAAACCATACATTTCTTCCTGTAAACAAGGTAATTGCTGCTCCAATAAGAAAGAGACCGAAAGCACTAAACACAGTACTCAGTATGATTGCCTTCATTCCAGAAGTGAACATGAAAGGAACAAGTGGAATAATAGCACCGATGGCAAATAGGAAAAATGATGAAAGTGCTGCTTCCATGGCCGAGCCCTTCAACTCCTCTGCATTGATACCGAGCTCTTCTTTTACAAGTACTTCATGCGCTGCTTTGGTATCCTTCAATAGTTCATCTACAATTTTCTCTGCTTGGTCTTCAGGAATACCTTTGGCCATGTAAATGAGCTTCAATTCCTTGCGTTCACCTTCTGGATTTGTTTCCAACTCCTCCATTTCCAGTTGCATTTGATTTTCATACAGCTCTTGCGAACTTTTTACTGAAATCCATTCACCCAAGGCCATAGACAAAGCCCCTGCGAGCAATCCTGCCGAACCCGCAAGCATAACACCCGCTTGATTTGCAGAAGCACCAGCCACGCCCATTACCAAACTAAAATTGGAGACGAGACCATCATTTCCTCCGAGCACAGCAGCGCGAATGGCGTTTCCACCAACAGAACGGTGACGTTTTTCAAAACGTGAAAGCTGCGAAGCAGATACCTTTTGGTCGTGGTCCAGGATATTTCTTAGAATTTTAACATGGGCATCTTCGGCGCCAGTCACAGGCATTTGCATGCTTTTCTTCTGCTTCATGACCGCGTTTGCCAAGCCCTTCTCCGTATCGAGTAAGGTCCCGAGAATGTATTCATACCCGAAGACCTTACCGATTCTAAGAATTGTTTTCGCCCTCCACGATGGCCGTGAAACGCGCTCAATAGGCACATTCATTTTTTCAGCAAAAGCTTGAGCATGTGAAAATTCAATTTCGCTCATTTGCCGAAAAATATCCGCTACAATAGGATCCTCCTCCTTTTCTGCAAGTTTCGAATACAGAAACCAAGCATCAATTTCGGTTTGAATGTGGCTTAAATCCATTGCCAATTAATTCGCGTACAAGCCGCTAGTCGACGCACCGTGACATGAGTTGCATTGTCCAGTTGACAATCCAGTAGACATAGATGCCGTTGCACCAGCAGCACTTGTAATCATCGGATAAAGACCTGTAAGATTCATTGATTCCGTCGTGTAGAAATTTCCTTTGGCATCAATTGGAAGTGTGTACATCAATTGGCCTGCACCGTTTGCTTGGGTGTAAAATTTCACCGTTCCACCGGTAACATGTGCCGTGAGTGTCGCATCCGATACACTTCCTGCCGCACTGAAGCAGCCCTTGCCTTCCCCTCCACTTTTGTGGCAGTTCATGCAATTCATTCCAAAGTTGTGACTCTTGGTACCGCCGGCTTGACAAACATTGGCAACGCCGCATTTTCCTTCTTTTTCACAATTCGAAAAAAGTAAAATGGAAGTGATTACGGCAAAACTGATGAGGAGAATTTTGTTCATTTTTGATTTATTTCTGGTTTATACTATTCTTCTTCGCCACTGACCATGATCGACGACATAATGTCATACGCTCCACTCAAGACGAAAGTTTGATCGAAAGTTACGCCTTTTTGTATGAACTCAAAAGCTGTAAGGTCTTTTTCCGTAACCAATATACGAACAGGAATCGGTTTAAAGAATGAATTCTTCCCTCGAGTTTCCACTAATTTAAAGATGACTGGCTCACCATCGAGTTCAACAATGGCCTCACTTGGAACGCAATGCAATTTACTCTCACCAGCATGAATGGTTGCTTTGAAGTAAGATCCTGGAGCAATATCCTTGTTCTCTTCCTTCAAGTGGCAATGCACTTTTACTGTTCGGTCACGGCCAATTTCCTTGCCGATGAGAAACACTTCCGCTTCAATCAAGTCCTCCTTGCCCGTAATTCGCAAGGACACTTTTTGACCGATAGATAAAAAGCGAACATCCTTTTCAAATACAATCACCTCCGCATGCGAGTGTTTCAAATCGATAATTTCCAAGAGATGTTCAACCGGGTCGGCATAGGCACCAACATTCACCGCCACTTTCGTCACCACGCCATCGAAAGGAGCAATAACACTGATGGCACGCTGAATGGTTCCATTGTTCAAACTGCCCATGTTTACACCTGCCATATCCAACTTAGCGCTTAGTCCACTTTTGCGTGCTGCAGCCATTTGGTATTCTGCTTTTGCTTGCTGATACAACTTGGCACTCCCTGCATCTTTATCAAAAAGAATTTTTTGACGCTCCATTTCAGATTTCAAGTATTCCATTTGTCCATTCACCTCAAGATAATCTTGCTGCAATTGTATGAGGTCTGGATGTTCGATTGTTAGTAATCGTTGGCCCTTGCGCACGGTCATACCATCCAACACATCCAAGGACTTCACAAAGCCACCAAACTGAACAGAAATAACCGT
>CANGIC010000060.1 GCA_947453795.1 Flavobacteriales bacterium | reverse complement strand
TAGACGGGGACGATTCAACAATTGAAGATTGAGATTAACCGATAGAAAGCAGCCATTTTCTCGCCATCGGACCTTCATTCATGATCAGATCAAGGATGGAAAGATTCGGAATAAATCCATTTTCAGCTTCAAAAACTTGGGTGTACTTAAGAGTTTTCAATCGATCATCAAAGGGAAATTGGCGAAAGTCGCTGTCTGCGGATGGAAGAGCGTATTCTGTGGTATAATCTATTTCTATATTTTCTATGGAAAGCCAGTCGAAAAGTTTTTGAGTAATTCGCATGTTGAAGCGTAGAAGATTTTTCTCACCAGAGAAAATGAGCGCTTTAACTTCGTCGCCATAATGTTCAAAAAATGGAGAGGACGCATAGGCACTTGCAATCGTGCGCCAATGGTCGTTTTGCCAATTATCGGTATATGAAATTTCAATGTCTTCCATCACTGTCTTATTCCCATTTTTCTTTATTACAGGGACAGACAAATGCCTAATCCCATTGGAAACTAGGATGTCACAGCGCGTGCGCACGGATTGTTTTAAGAAATGTTCTTTGGCTTCAATGTGTACCTTTTGAGCACAAATCAATTCACGGAAATAAGCGATGCTTCCAAAATAAGCGCTTGGAAACACACGGGTCATTAGCGAATGAATTTAAATAATCGTTCCCAACGAATTCCCAAGTATGGACTTTTAGAGAACCACACCATAGATGCTTTTCCAACGATGTGATCTTCCGGTACAAAGCCCCATACGCGCGAATCGGCTGAGTTGTAGCGATTGTCTCCCATCATCCAGTAATAATTCATGCCAAAGGTATAAGTCTTGGTTTTCTTACCATCGATGTAAATGCCATCTTTCTTTTCTTGAAGTGTATGTCCTTCATACGCAGTGATAATCCGACGGTACCAAGCGATGTTTTCTGCATTTATTTTTATGGTTTGACCTTTACGTGGAATTTGAAACTCGTGGAAATCCGTTGTGGTATTGTTCACATGAATATCTTTCGGGAACATGTTCAGATTATTGATCATCTCATACGGTGTTGGCTCATGATTTTCGGCATATTGGGGCTCCAAATCAATGGTAAATTTCGCTTCTGGAAAACGTTTTTTCAAAGTTTTTAATTGAGAACGTGTAAGATTCATTTTATAGGTTGTTCCACCATCTTCAGAATAATAGTCACCACGTTCTTCTTCGAGTCCATAGGTTTCACGCATCGTCATCAGACTTGGCATTGTGAAATTCTCCACCACGTAGCGTAAATTTTGGAACTGATGCACTTTTGCTTTTTTGCCATTCACATAAAGCACAGATTTTTCAATGCGCAAGCGATCTCCAGGTACACCAACGCAGCGCTTGATGTAATTCTCCCGTTTATCAACAGGACGGTAAATTACGCCATAGTGCTGAATTAATACACCTTCGCTGTTGTCAAAAGCGACCTTGTCTTCAGCCAACATTTTACGCGCTTTGTTTTTCCACATGTCCAAATCCTTTATGTATTGGCCGCCATGTGTATTCATCAAGTATTCGTAGGCCATCATTTGTGCAACGCGTTCAGCATTAACTAATTTTGGATCGGCTTTTATTAAGCTGTCATAAATAATTGTCGATGCTTGTTGCATCAATGGGTTTACTTTCTGATCTCTCCAAAGTCGCAATGCTTCATTGTTCACAATTCCATGGTAATCGTGTCCCATCAGTCCATTCGGCATTCTTGGGTCGTAAACGGCAGTATCTCCTGATGGATAATTAAATACGACAACATCGTTGCGATGAACACCGGTAAATCCAGGAAGTCGCGTGTAAGATCCTTTTTCTAAAGTCGTGTATGAACGTACATTTACCCACGGAACAGTGTTGTGCACCAAGGGATAGGAGAGCGGTGTCACTGGAACTTTTGGTCCATATGCCAATTTATTCACGAAAAGGAAGTCTCCCACCAAAAGTGTTTTCTCCATGGAACCTGTTGGAATTTGGAATGGTTCGAAAACATAGGTACGAATGATCAAGGCAGCAACAAGTGCAAACCAAATCGAATCCCCCCATTCTTTTACCTTCGATTTCGTCCCTGGTTTTTCGCGCGAAACAGCGCCAATTCCTAAGGCAATGGCATGACCAATGACAGGTAGTGCTAAAAATAAAGCAATGTGATCACCCCATTTTCGGTCCTCGGATTCCTTGGCATTGGCCCAATTTGTTTCTGGAAGAAAATCTTGTTTGGAAGAAGCAATTTTAGCAAAAATCAAATAGGGAAAAAGTATACCTTGTAGCGTGTCAGCGAAGGAATAATACCCAAAACGGCGAATGTAGCTTACATTGAGCACAGACCACATCACCAAGTGCACACCAGGAAAAATGAGCAATAAGGACCAAAAGGGTTTATGACAAAATACTTTAAAGGCCACGAAATAATTGTACCCAGGTACTAACGCTTCCCACGACTTTCTGCCTGCTTGTTCAAAGCTTTTGTGCCACATCGCCAAATAAGGATGTGCAAGTATGAGTAGATAGAAATAGATAAAACTCATGGAATTATTTTTTAAGATTTAAAACATCGTTCATGGTGTAGACTCCTGTTTTTCCAAAGAGCCATTCAGCAGCAATCACTGCCCCCAAAGCGAAACCTTTACGGTTGTGTGCTTGGTGAGAAATTTCAAGTGTATCAATTTCGGAAACATAGCGAATAATATGCGTTCCGGGAACATCTGGCTTTCTGTGAGAGGTTACAGACAATTGACCTTCAGTGGTGTGTGGTGCTTTATTTTCACCGTGTACCCAAGAAACATAGTCGTCATTGCTTTCCATGAGTCCATTGGCAAGGGTGATCGCTGTTCCACTCGGTGCATCTAGTTTTTGAAGATGGTGTATTTCCTCCAATTCGGCCTGATATCCCGCCTGACCCTGCATGAGTTCTGCCAGCCGTTTGTTCAGTTCGAAAAATAGGTTCACTCCGATACTGAAGTTTGACGCATAGAGCAAAGCGGCATCTGTTTCTTTCGCTTCTGAAAGTACCGTAGATTCTGAAGCATTCCATGCTGTTGTACCCACAACAATAGGAAGCTTTTTCGAAAAGCAAAAGCGCATGTGCCCGAGTGCCAATTCTGGTCTTGAAAATTCGATAGCGACATCTGCGTGGGACAAATCGGCTTTTTCAATGGGAGTTTCGCTGTTGATCCGCGCAACGATGTGGTGTCCGCGTTCTAAAGCAATCGTTTCGATTGATTTCCCCATTTTCCCGTAACCGATCAGTGCGATGTTCATGCGTATTGGTTTTGGTGCAAAATTAAGGATTTTCGCGTGCCAAGACTGTTCTATTGGTGAAATTCCATTTCATTCCAATTCCTAAGGTTTGTCCCATAGGAAAGGAGGGGTAAATGGACATAGAAAGATCTTCGGAAATGTCGAAACGCACGAAATGGGCCTCAATCCCAGCATCTGCCAATTGGAATAGATACACCAAACCAACACCAAGGATGGATAAATCGCGTTGATTTTGGTACTGTTGAAACAATGTTAGGATGCCGTAATCGTCATACAGGGACCATTTGTCGGACAGTACACCCCCATTTTGTCGGTTCGTGTACTCCGTTTTCAATTCTTTGACGGTCTGTTGATTGGTGTAAAGAAAATATCCCGTTGCTCCCAAACCGGCATAGATCAATGGAACTTTCCAAAACGCTTTTTTCTTGCCTTTCGGCATGTAGATGTGGTTGTAGACTTGTCCAGCACCGGGAATAACTGCAGAGAAGATGAGTGCGTCACGCACGGAATGTAGATAACCTTTGGTTGTATCTGTAGAAATTGTTGTACTATCCTTCGTTGAATCCTTTTGCGCATTTACCGCGAAAGGAAGACAGCAGAGCAAAAAAAAGAAAATGCGAATCAACGGTTAAGAATTTCAATGATGCGGTTAAGGTCCACTTCTGAATTGAAATTCACCACGATTTTCCCACCACCAGCAATTGATTTTTTAATGTCGATGCGCGCGGAAAGCTTGTCACCAAGGTGTTCTTTAAAGGTAAACTGAGAAGCCGTTACTGCAGGTTTCCCCAATGACTTTGATTCAGCTGCCTTTGGTTCTTTCGGTTCTACATAACCTTCGCGGATGAGTGCTTCAACATCACGCACGGATAAATCATCTTCTACAATTCTGCTGTAAATGGCCAATTGAAGGGCCTCGTCTCCAGCAGATACCAAGGCGCGTGCATGTCCCATCGAAATAACGGTATCTCGAACGGCGGCTTGAATATCAGCGGGCAGTTTCAACAAGCGCAAGTGGTTGGTTATGCTTGATCTTGACTTCGCCACTTTGTGACTCAATTGATCTTGGGTCAAGCTGCATTCGTCAATTAGTCGTTGATAGGAAAGGGCAACTTCAATCGCATTTAGGTCTTCACGTTGGATGTTTTCCACCAATGCCATTTCAAGCATGGTTTGGTCATTTGCCACCCGGATGTAGGCGGGAACTTCTTTGAGTCCAGCCATTTGTGACGCACGAAAACGGCGTTCACCTGAAATCAATTGGTACTTGTCACGCCCAAGTTTTCGAACAGTAAGCGGCTGAATAATACCGTGTATAGCAATGGATTGACTCAACTGTTCCAACGCGTCTTGTTCGAATGTCGTGCGGGGGTTGAATGGATTTGCCTCAATACTTTCTATGGTCAGCATGGAAACAGAGTTTACCACTCCGGCATTATCAGATTTGGTTGTGATATCGGTTTCTGAGTTTTCTAGTAAGGCACTTAAACCTTTCCCTAAACCTCCGCGTTTCTTCGGATTCGTCGTCATCGTTGAATTAAATTATTTTATCCTCATTGTCCATACGCGTCATGTTGTTCTTTTGCAACACTTCGCGGGCAAAATTAAGGTAATTTATCGACCCTTTACTTCCGGCATCGTGCATAACGATCGTCATTCCAAAACTTGGTGCCTCACTCAGGCGTGTGTTTCTGTGGATGACCGTGTCAAAAACCAACTCTTGAAAATGGGTTTTCACCTCTTCAACTACTTGGTTTGCCAAGCGCAAACGGGTATCGTACATGGTCAAGAGAATGCCTTCAATTTCTAGGTCTTGATTCAATCGTCCTTGTACAATCTTAATGGTGTGCAGCAATTTACCCAATCCTTCAAGTGCAAAATATTCACATTGCACAGGAATCAATACGGAGTCTGCCGCAGTCAATGAATTTACGGTGATTAGGCCAAGTGATGGAGAACAGTCAATAATAATAAAGTCATATTGGTCTTTGATCTTTTCCAAGGCCATTTTCAATTTTCTCTCGCGATTGGGAAGATTAATCATTTCCAATTCAGCACCCACCAAGTCAATGTGTGAAGGTAGAATGTCGAGGTTGGGATTGTCCGTTTTAATGATCAGTTCTGAAGGGTGAACTTCATTGATTAAACAGTCGTAAATGTTCTTTGAGTTTTTTGGGTCGAGGCCTACACCAGATGTGGCATTCGCCTGTGGATCTGCATCGACAATTAGCGTTTTATACTCAAGTACTCCAAGACAACCACCAAGATTTATGGCTGTTGTTGTCTTTCCAACTCCTCCTTTTTGATTCGCTATTGCAATTATTTTTCCCATCCAGATAAAATTCCTGGATAAAGATAGTACGATACAGGGGATTCATGGAAAGATTTTTTTCCGAATTATCAACCATCAAGGTGTTGAAACTATCTGTGCATGCCTTTATACACCACTGCGGTTACAAATCGTCGAAGGAAACGGATGAAAAGGAGGAGTGATCATCTGACTTTTCGTCGAAATGATCCGTTTCTCGAAGCGAGTCAATTTTACTCAACACATCGTCAAGGCCCTCTCTGAATTTTTCAAAATCCTCTTTGTACAAAAAGATTTTGTGTTTTTCAAAGTTCTCCCGACCATCATTGAGCGTGGTCTTTTTGCTTTCAGTGAGTGTGATGTACAAATCATTTCCTTTGGTTGATTTGACATCAAAAAAGTAGGTGCGCTTTCCAGCACGAACTACCTTGGAATACACCTCGCCATTCTTGTCCTGTTCCATAGTTGGATGCGTTTAGGTCGGAACAATATTACACTAAAATTTAATTTGTTCGCAACGCGGCCTATTTTTCTTTCGCTTCAGCAAGTTGGGCGGTGTACATTTCGGCGTAAATCCCATTCAAGACAAGCAATTCGTCGTGACTACCTTGTTCCACAAGCTGCCCATGATCAAGGACAATAATGCGGTCGGCATTGCGTAAGGAGGAAATGCGGTGACTGACAATAATGGTGGTTCTGTTTTTCTGAACTTTCTTCAGGTTGGAAAGGATAATTTCTTCTGTTTCAGAATCCAAGGCCGAAAAACAATCGTCGAGTAAGAGGAGTTTTGGATCCCTAACCAATGCACGCGCAATAGATAGTCGCTGTTTTTGTCCGCCACTCAAGTTCACCCCACGCTCCCCAAGTAAGGTTTCGTAGCGGTCAGGGAACTCTTGAATATTGTGATCGACATGGGCCAATTTAGCCATGTCAACAATGCGTTCGTGCGAAATGTCTTCCGAGTGGGCACCAAAGGAAATATTATTGGCAATACTGTCGGAAAACAAGGTGATCTCCTGTGGTACGATTCCCGATTGATCCCGGAATGCATCTATATTGATGGTATTCAATGCTGCTCCGTCCACGAAAATCTCTCCATTTTCCGGGTCTACTTGACGAAGAATTAATCGAAGAATGGTCGATTTCCCACTTCCCGTCTTTCCGACAAAAGCCAATGTTTCGCCTTTGTTTATCGTAAAACTCAAGTCCCTAATGGCGGTAATGTTTGAATCGGCATAGGTGTATGTGATGTTCTTGAATTCAATTTCCCCCTGAAATTCGAATGGGGCTAGTGACGGATTAATGATCTCCGCAGGTTGATTCAGAAATTCGTTGATGCGCTCTTGAGAAGCAGAAGCGCGTTGAATAATGGAAGTTACCCATCCGATGCTTGCAAAGGGCCATGTTAGATTGTTCACAAAAAAGATAAAAGCGACAATGCCTCCGATACTCAATTCTCCCGTATAGGTCATTTTTCCACCGACATAAATGGCCAGAATGGTGCTTAAGCCAATAAGGAAAATAATGGTGGGCATGAACAAGGCATTGACTACAACGAGCCGCATGGTTTTCTTGTGGTATCCTTCCGCCGAATTTGTGAATTTTTCGTTCATTTCTTCAGCACGATTATACGCCTTGATTAAACGGATTCCCGAAAAGGACTCTTGTACAATGGTGGACATCATCGATTGTTCTGCTTGCACATCCTTACTCAATGCGTTCATTTTACTCGATACTTTGTATATCATGAATGACATCAGCGGCAAGGGAATCAAGACATATACCGTAAGCATCGGACTAATTTTTACCATTTGATAAATGCACAAGGCAAACATCACGATAAGGTTAATGGTGTACATGATTCCGGGACCGAGGTAGGAGCGCACTTGGGACACGTCCTCAGAAATGCGGTTCATCAAGTCACCGATGCGGTTTCGCTGATAAAAAGCAAACCCCATCCGCTGATACTGGGCAAACACTTCATTCTTCAAGTCGTATTCAATCAAACGCGACATAATGATTATCGTTTGGCGCATCAGGAAAAGGAAAAATCCTTTGATCAAGGAGAAGAGCATGTAAATTCCACCAATCTTTAAAGCGAGAAGTAAACTGGACTCAACAGTTGAGGTGTAAAGTTCGTCCTTCATTCCATTGACTGCTTCCATCACGATGACAGGCATTCGCGAACCAAAATAATTGGACACGACAGTAAACAGAATTCCTAAAAAGAATCGCCATTTGTATTTGATGAAATATTTGTTCAGATACCCGAGTGACCTCATTTAAATAATTTCTATTTTTGCGTCCTAATTGCAAAACGATGCAAAGGTAGGCATTTCGCCTGTATTCAAATAAACACACATGTTGGAGATATGTTTGAGGTAAAAAATATTGAGGATGTAAACCTCGCCGAAAACCCAGTCATCGCACGGATGGGTCAATATGATCACGAACAATTATTGTTCTGTAACGACAATTCAACTGGCCTCAAAGCGATTATCGCTGTGCACAATACGGTGCTTGGTCCTGCGCTAGGAGGTACCCGAATGTGGATGTATTCCAATGAACAAGAAGCCCTTACTGATGTGTTGCGTTTGTCCCGCGGGATGACGTACAAAAATTCCATTTCTGGATTAAATCTCGGTGGAGGTAAAGCGGTAATCATTGGTGATTCTCGCGCGATGAAATCGGAAGCTCTCTTCCGTCGCTTTGGAAAATTTGTCAATAGTCTTGCTGGAAAATACATTACTGCCGAAGATGTGGGTGTTTCACCGATCGATATGACGTGGGTGAGCATGGAAACGCCACATGTTGTTGGTTTGCCCGGGAAAAGTGGAGACCCTTCACCAGTTACAGCTCATGGCGTATATGTAGGGATGAAGGCATGTGCAAAACAACAGTTCGGATCCGATTCCTTAGCAGGTAAAAAAGTTGCCGTTCAAGGTGTCGGTCATGTTGGGGAATACCTCGTCAAAGCACTTGCAAACGAAGGAGCTCAGGTTTTTATAACTGACATTTATGAACCTACATTGAAGCGTGTCGCACAAGAAACAGGGGCAACGGTGGTTGGCCTTGATGAAATCTACGACATCGACATGGACATTTATGCGCCTTGTGCTTTGGGAGCAACGGTGAATGACGAAACCCTTTCTCGATTAAAATGTTCAATCATTGCGGGAGCGGCTAACAACCAATTGAAGCAAGAGGATATTCATGGTCGCTTGGTGATGGAGAAAGGAATCATTTACGCGCCAGACTTTGCGTTGAATGCCGGTGGTGTGATCAACTGTTATTCCGAAGTCAAAGGATTGAGTGCGGAATGGGCAATGTCCAAAGCAGAAGAAATTTATGGAACAATTGGAAATATCGTTCGCCGTTCAGCGGATGAAAATATTCCAACGTATCGGATCGCCAATAAAATGGCCGAAGAACGGATCGAGTCGATCGGAAAGGTGAAACTACCCCTATAATGTTAAATCGAAGACACTTACGAATTAAAGTATTACAGGCACTTTATGCCTATTTTCAATCAGAGGAGGATAGCTTTCGTCGGACTGAAAATGAATTGATGGCATCCATCGAAAAGATGTACGATTTATACCTCTATCTACTCTTGACCTTTGGAGAAATCAAAACGATTGCGCAACACCGAATTGATGAGAATAAGAAAAAGTTGCGTCCAAGTGACCAAGATTTAAATCCAAATTTGAAGTTTGTCGACAACCTGCTTATTTCCAAAATAATTGGAACGAAATCGCTCCGAGAACTGTCTGAAGCGCGCAAGGTAAACTGGGTAGGTGATCAACATCAAGAAATGTTTCGTAAAATGTTCCTGCAAATTAGGGACAGTGAAATCTATTTCGAGCACATGAACAACGATCAGCAGGGATTTGAATCCGATAAGTCCTTTGCTATTGAATTGTTCAAATCAGAAATTGCCAATTCATCTTTGCTTTACAACTACTTTGAAGAAAATAGCATTCATTGGCTGGATGATATTGATTTGTGTTGCTCTATGGTGTTGAAGACGATTAAATCGACTACAGAAGAGGGCGGCATCGATGTACTTCCTTTGTTTAAGGAGAACGATGACGAAGAAGAGTTTGTTCGCACCTTGCTCCGCAAGACCATTTCCATGGATAAAGAAAACGAGGCCTTGATCGATGAACTTACAGATAACTGGGAACTGGACCGCATTGCCAAGATGGATGTTATCTTAATGAAAATGGCAATCACTGAGTTTCAAGTATGCAACAGTATTCCGACGAAAGTGACCTTGAATGAATACATCGAGATTTCAAAGTTCTACAGTACTCCCAAAAGCAATAGCTTTATCAATGGTGTTTTAGACAAAGCGATTGATCGATTGAAGGCCGAAAAGAAGATTGTTAAAGTAGGTAGAGGATTATTAAACTAATAAAAATAAAAATGAAAAGTGCATTTTTAGCCATTGGTACAGGAGCTCTTTTTTTGCTGCTTTCATGCGGTGGAAATGATCAAGTGTCAATTGGGCAAAAAACGACGATGGTCGTTAACCCTGTGTTTGATGCAGGTTGGGTGGTCAAAGGTGAAATTATTAAGGCGAAGTTTATTGTAAAGAACACGGGGAATTATCCCTTGGTGATTGCGGAAGCAAAACCTTCGTGTTCATGCACCATTGCCTCAAAACCTGAAGATCCTATTCAACCGGGAAAAACAGGTGTTATTCGCGCCAATGTGGACACCGGAAAAACAACATTGAGCATTATCTCAAAAACAGTTCGTATTGTTGCCAACACTGAGCCAGGCACGACGGAGGTGTTGATTAAAGCAAGAGTGAGGAATAAGTAGTTATAAGTTACAAGTTACGAGTTATGAGTTATGAGTTACGAGTTACGAGTTACGAGTTACGAGTTATGAGTTACGAGTTACGAAGAATGATCAAGTCTTATGGCGCAGCGGGTCTTTTGTCCTTCGAAGCTTTTGTTTTAGAAGTCCGCCGAAGCGGACGGGTGCAATGTCATTTTTCAGTTAAATAATTAAAAATTAAAAGTTAAAAGCGATGAATAGTCAGATAATAATGTTGGTAATGATCTTGGGAGTATTTTATTTCTTCATGATCAGACCACAAGTGAAGCGTCAAAAAGAAGCGAAGAAATTGCGCGAATCGTTGAAGCCAGGGGATAAGGTTGTTACCATCGGTGGTATTCACGGGAAGATTCTTGAAGTAGCTGATTCAACTGTTTTAATCAGTTCTGAGGGATCAAAGATTCGCGTAGAAAAGTCGGCTGTGTCGTCTTCTACGGAGGACCGATTGATGGCTTAAAAACACGATCGGAGCTGATGAAAATTCTCCGACTTCTTTCTTTAATTGGTGTGCTGTGTGCTTGTCAAGAACAGCCGCCATGTCCCGATTGTACCAGCTGCGGTAAAGATTTAAATGTGCAACAAGAGACCTTGTCTGAAGCGTTAGAGCGTCATGAACAGGGAGTTGCAGTAGATAACGAACTCGAAAAGGTGGTGGAGCGAATGGAGGAGAAGTATGGCGAACAATGGGACTTTTGCGATTGCGTTGTGAAAGGTGATTCATTGAATAAAGCCATTGCTTCAGGAAAATTATCCGATGCTGCTTTTGATCGTTTATCGAAACGCTTTGATGAAATTGAACTTCGTTGTAAAGTATTTAAACTGCAAGACCCGAGTAGAACACCAGAGGAGCGATTGGCACACGAGAAAAAAGTGAATGATTGTCTTGAAAACTATGGTGATAAATAGGTGTATTTTGAACTTGCATGTTTACTTTTTTTAATTAGTTTTACGAAATAAACTAAACTCATATTATGAAAAAAACGATCTTGGGTGCTGCAGCAGTTGTAATGTTGTTGGCAGCATCATGCGGTGGTAGCGAAGTATGCGACTGTGTTGAAATGCAAGTTTCTATGATGAAAGATGCTAAGGATGCGAAAATGGATCCAGCAAAAATGAAAGACATCGAAGCGAAGTACAAAGCAGACATGGAAAAGTGTGAAGCACTTGGAAAAGGTAAATCTGACGAGGAAAAGAAAAAGATGGAAGAGGAAATGAAAAAATGTGATTCATATCCTGAATTGGAAAAAATGTTCAAAGAAATGATGGGCGGAATGTAATTCCCTGTCTTCTAAATATTTTAAAGCATTCACCTCGGTGGGTGCTTTTTTTTATGCCTACTTTTACGGAATGAAGTTGCGTTGGCTTTCTTATTTGCTTATTCTCTCCTTTTCTGTGCTATTCACGCCTCGACATTGGTGGCATGATTGTCATGCTGGAGATGCGAAAGAGATTCATTCCGGAGATACGGTAATCAAAAAAAACGATTGCTTTGCCTGCGACTACCACATTCCTTTTGCACCCTTAGCGTTTTCGCCCCTTCGTTTAAATTCAACATTTCATTCTTCAGTACCACTTGTCGTTCGACTTGATCAACAAATCATCTCGGTACCTTTATCTCTTGCATTAAGAGGTCCTCCTTGTTGCTAATTTAGCGTAGTGTTTTCAATTCTACGGGATTGAATAATCGTCTTTTCATCTGTTTTTTCAGGTGATCATTCATCTTTTTAATTAGTCAAAAAATGAGAACAAAATTGGTTTTGCTTTTCTT
>CANGIC010000059.1 GCA_947453795.1 Flavobacteriales bacterium | reverse complement strand
GTAAGGATAATTCGGAAGGATGCCGAAGTACTTTCAGCATGAATGAATCCATTCGTCGGGTTCGGGAAGACATTCAGCTCCATCGTTTTGATCGTTTCATCGATTCCAGCAGTACTTCCCGGCTTGACTTCCAAATGAGTAATACCACCCAAATCTTGTCCAATGAATAAGTCTAAGAATCCATCGTTGTCGATGTCATTCACCCAAAATGAACTATAGGCACCGGCATCGATGTCAAGAAAATTGTCCGAATACAAGGAAAAGGTGTCGCCAGATGTGAGGTGTCCGTCGATGTCGGTGTAGAAATGCAATTTCCCGTCGATACTCCCTAAAAACAGGAATGTGGTGTCGTTGTGTCGGAAGAAATGAGGCGCCGCATACCCATCAGGTGAAGTGGTAGCGATGTCAATATTTCCGAGCGTGTCATTTTCTAAGGTAAATGAGGGAACTGAACTTGAACCTGTATTGCGGTAATAGGCCAACTCTCCCGTTTTTTTACCAATGATCAAATCCAACAAACCATCCTTATCCATATCAAAAAGTTGTGGGGTGGCATACGCACCGGTTGCGATGACAGTACCTGTATTGTCAGCCATATTGATGACAGGATTGGCGAAGGTAATGCCCGGAGCAACACTTGTATTGGCGTAGTACGAAAGACTTCCATTTTCCAAGCTCAAAATCATGTCTTTATCGCCATCTCCATCCAAATCACCAAAAGTTGGCACTTTACGCAAGCCAATTTGAACCGTACTTAAATTCAGTAAATCGTTGTCGATGAAGGTGAAAAAGGGCTGTGAAGCTGTGCCTGTATTTTTGTAAAAGGAGATGCCACATTCTTTATCGAGAACCGGCTTGTAGCGGTAAAAAGATGTTACAAACATGTCTTCAAGTCCGTCGTTGTTGAAGTCCATAAAGACGGGGATACTGCCCGTTCCGTGGTCGATCATTTCGCCTTGAAGAAAATCGTTTTCTTGGAACACAAAGGTTGGAAGGGCATTGGTTCCTAAATTCTTATAGCGCAAGACGCACTTTTCATTCTGCGAAACATTCTTGGCATTTGGTGCAGCGATGAGGTCTTTTTTCTGGTCGAAATCGACATCTACCCAAAATGCCGCGGGAAACAATTGAAGGTCAACCGGAAGTGAATTGCTCGGAAAGGCATTGTCTTGACTGATCATCGCGGAATTGGTGTTGACATCGGTCCCTCCATTGATCAATAAGCTCATCGACGAAAAAGCGACATCGCCTAAAATGAGGTCTTTCACGCCTGAGTTATCCATGTCTATGGCCAAAACGGTGGATCCGGAATGCTTGGGATAACTTTCTGAGGGCTTTGATTTTAAATCGTCTGGGTGGGAGGGATATTCGGGGTTGGGAACATTGGCGGAGCAGGGTCCAGTGTTGTCATTGAGGTACAATACGCTTGTGGTTATGTCTTCGCGGAATTTTCCCCAGCATTCATTTTTCAAGACAAATTCCAAGGAATCAGGGACACCATAGGTTTCCATGCTGATGTTCTTGTGGTACTGCATGTGCTGACCTCCAATGTGAAAGGTGAGCACATCAATATCCCCATCGTTGTCGACATCAACAATCGCAGGGATATCCGCCGAACTGACATAGAGATTTAAACTGGTCCCTGAATAGTCAGAATACAATAGATTTTTTGCGACCTCCCATTGGTTTCCATTGACTGCATTGCCAGTATTTCGGTACACTTTGATCCCACCAACACCATAAACGAATAAATCATTGGCTCCGTCTGCATTGTAATCGATAGCGGTTGCGCGGTAGCGAATGTCTGAAGGCAGTTGTGTTTTTCCGCGATAGAGGTACTTGTAATAGGGTCCAGCGCCGTCGTTTTCGTGCGTAAAAATGCGGATATTATCGCTGCTGCGGTCAAACACAAACAAGTCAAGGTCTCCGTCAAAATCAATGTCAATGTCCGAGAATTGGGCGTAATTCAATCCACCTACCCACGCATGTGCTAAGGTATCGACGCCAATGCGAACACCAATAGAATCGTCGTATTCAAAATTGAACTGTCCCACACTTAAGAAGGGGGAGAACAGAAGCACGAAAAGAAATTTGGTCGAATTCCGCATGATATTATCCACTATGGGTTAATTTTGCCTGACTTTCGATTGTCGAAAGATGCTACCAAGTTAGTGAAAACACGATGAAAAAAAGCAATTTAGTGGTGAAAATGATGGCGATCTGTACGCTGTTGTTTTCGTTCAATACCCACGCACAGGACAGTGTTTCTGTATTATTCATTGGAAACAGTTACACCTATGTCAATGATTTACCCAGTGTCTTTTCCCAATTGACGCTTTCACTGGGTGACGAAGCCACGGTAGATTCGAAAACCAATGGGGGATTTACGTTTCAAAATCATTTGGTGGATCCACTGACCATGACAAAGATTCACGCAAAACCGTGGGATTATGTGGTGCTTCAAGGACAGAGTCAAGAACCATCGTTTCCTTTTGATCAGGTCAACACCCAAACTTTACCGCCAGCGGTGTCCCTTGCCGATAGTGTGTATGCCAATTCCTTTTGTGGACAAGCGATGTACTTCATGACCTGGGGGCGTCAGGTGGGTGACCCGCAGTGGGATTCCATCAATACCTTTTACAAAATGAATAACCGCTTGCGCAATGCCTATGTGCGCATCGCGGATTCTGCCAATGCCAGTGTAGCGCCAGTTGGGGTAGCATGGAAGTACATCATCGACAATCATCCGACGATCAATTTATATTCGGCTGATGGTTCTCACCCAAGTTTGGAAGGGACCTATTTGGCCGCATGTACATTTTATGCCAGCGTTTACCGTAAAAATTCAACCGGTGCTACCTATACCGCAGGATTGGATCCGACTACAGCAGGCATTCTTCAGACCGCTGCGGATCTATCTGTGCTCGATAGCATTGACACTTGGTTCTTGAAAGGCAAGGCCGATTTAACGGTCGCTGATTTTCTCGCTTCGGTAAATGGTCAAACGGTGCAATTGACGAATGCGAGTACCCAAGCCCAAGGATATATTTGGAACTTTGGTGATGGCGCTTCGAGCGTACTTATGGACCCGACTCATGGATTTACTTCGGGTGGAACATACCCTGTAGAACTCATTGCCTTGAGCGAATGTGGGAACGATACAACTGTTCAGCAAATCACGATTCAAAGTGCAGGAATCATCGAGGGTGATGCGCTTGGTCTAACTGTGAAAATGCTTGGAAACGGAAGCTTTGATCTCGAGTTTATAGAGATTCCAAGCACCTTAACAATTCGCGACATGAATGGCGCAATCGTAATGACGCTTAAGCCAGAGCAAGCAAATGTTCATATCGATTTAACAGCAGTTTCAGCAGGCGTTTACCAAATGGAGTGGGAGAGCTATGAAGGTCAAAACCGTTACGCTCTGCCAGTGCTCAAGTAATTAGATAAAGGTAAAATACGACTCTTTCGATTTGCGTACTTTTTTCAGGTGTTGGTAAGCATCTTCTTCTGAGCGATATCCGATTGGACAAACTACTGTAGCGATTAAATTTTTCTCCGACAGATGCAACACCTCATCATACCCTTTTGGATTGAATCCTTCCATCGGAGTCGCATCAATTTTAAGTCGAGCACAGGCACTTAACAACTGTCCGAGCACAATGTATGTTTGGTTCGAAGTCCACTGATGGATGGCCTCTGGTGATTTATTACCGACGAAATTCCCAATTGATTCAATCATTTTTCCGACGCGTTCTTCCCCCATTTCACGTGCTTCATCAGTGCGTTGCGCGTGGCTTTGAATATAGTTTTCATCCAATGAGTTATACGAACACAACACGATGAGGTGTGAAGCATCCTTTACTTGCTGTTGGTTGTAGGAGTGTGCTGTCAGTTGTGCCCGAATTTCAGGATCAGTAATGACCAACACATGCGTAGTTTGCAGTCCCATTGACGAAGGAGACATGCGCATCACCTCAAGTAGGGTCTCAAGGTCTTGGTCATTTATTTTTTTGCTAGCATCAAATTTTTTCGTCGCGTAGCGCCATTGCAGGTCATTGAGGATATCGTTGTTCATGGGGTTGTGTGTATGTCTGTCAAAGGTCAACAAACAAATCGGAATGTTGTTCGGTAAAATAGGCTAGGCCCCAACCTCAGACATGCTTCAATGGAAAATTACCGAACAAAAAAATAAATGAGTAACGCATAGATACAAATGGGGACAACGAGGCAAATCAAAACCGACGATGCGATGTAGTTGCTTCCAAATCTATTGAAATACAACAGGAATTGAACAGATTTGCGATACAGGATTGTTGCAACGGGTTTAAAATCAGAACATCCGGTAAAAAAGCCGATGCAGAAGAATGCAAAAGACAGTTTTAGGTAATGAAATTGAAAAAGTGCATCAAGCATTAGGAACCAGGTGAAAGGAACGACAAAAAAGTAGAGGATGATATTGATTTCGTGGTAACTCAATTTAAACATACCCGCAAGTTTCAAAAGCTGTATCACCTCCCATTGGAAAATTCGCTCTACTACTGTTTCATTGGAATCGGGGGATTTTTTAACGAGACCATATTTATTCTTGAGGCCCATGCCTATGAGTCCAATTGCAATGAAAGTAAATGCGCCAAAAGCAATGCTTGTTCCAACAACGATGTAATAAAGGACAGACCAAAAGCTCATATGAGTTGAATTTAAATTGAGACAAAAAAACGCTCTAGATGTTGTTCATTTTGTGCGGTTTTGAGACGAATTGGAAGTCGAAGCGTTGCCTTTTTTTTCGTTTTTAAGATTGATTAACAGACGATTGGGGTAAAAGGCAAAAGACGAAGGACCGAATGTAGACTTTAGTGGCTCCACCTCGGTGGACACGTGAGGTTCTGAAGGAAGTCTCGAAGTCACCATTGAGGATAAAGGACACTTCTTCGCTCTATGAGCTTGGAAGGACAAAAGACAAAAAAATTCAGCAAACACAATAAAAAAAGCCCACCTAGGGGCTTATGTTTTTTAAAGAATGAGCAGATAACCGAGGCGACTTAACGCTGCTGCATCTCCTCCAATTCCTTTTTCAATCGCTCCACCTCCGTATTCAATTCCTTAATCGCCTCGATCATTACCGGCACCAACTGAATGTAATCGACGGTTTTGTATACGGTCTCGTCGCCTTGGTTGATGAAAAGTGCTTTCTCTTTGATGAGCTCAGGGAATACCAGCTCCACATCTTGAGCGATGACACCGTATTGTTGACGTTGTATGCTGCTTTTTTCGCCATTGGTTAGCGTTGTCGGTGTGGTAATGGTATAATGCGTTCCTTGAATCAAACTCAATTGCTGCAATGCGTTTTTGATGGGAACAATGTTCGATTTCAAACGGCGGTCGGAAGCCAATTGCCAACCTCCAATGGCATAGCCTGCACCTTCCACACCGATGTCGGCAGTGAAATAGCCCGACCATCCTGTTGCGGTATTGGTGGTTTGACCATATACGCCGTTGAACCCAACGCCATAGGTGCCAATACCCAATCCCGTTGTGCCTGAATTGCTTCCGTAAAGTCCATATCCTGCGCCGAAAGAAGATTGTCCCACAACACCATTGAATCCAATGCCAAGCACACCGTAGCCACCTGTAGTTCTAAGGTTTGATCCATAGATTCCAGCAGCACCCGTTGCCGTTGCCGGAATTTGTCCGCTCACACCATATCCTGCGCCTGAATTGTTACCCAAGATGGCAGAGTTGTTCGCTCCTGAACTGTTGGTGTTGGCTTGAATGGCTGCGAAGGTATTTCCTGCATTGGTACTCTCGGCACGAAATCCAACACCAACACCACTGACATTGGCCAACACAGCGGATGAGTTAGCCACAGATGTATTCACTTCTAAGGCAGTCGAGTTACTGCCCCCATTGTTGATTTGAACAGCACCGGCATCTGTAGTTATGCTGCGTCCTAGTCCTGCGCCACCTTGGTCATAGGCCTGGTCGAGGGTGTTGGCTGTTCCACCGCCTCCGCCATTTCCACTGCTGGCGGCGTACAAGGCATAGGGCACACTCAACAACTGAGAAACACCTGAAATGGTAAAATTGGAACCTCCGGTCGGGTCAATTTCTGTTTTCAAAAAGTATGGACCATTGGACCAATCAATAACAGAAAGTGGATTGATGCTACCTATCTGGATGCTCGCAAGACCATTGGTGTTGGTTGTTGCCGCATGGGTTTCCGTTTGAACGGTTACTCCTGTGGCTGAACCTTGCAGAATGCTCGTTTTAATGCTTACGCTACCCGTGTTGATCAAGGCTCCTGCTGCATCGCGAACGACAGCTTGGTAGGTCATCGAGGGTGGTGCTTGAGCGAAAAGTTCACCAACAAGAAGGAGCGCAAAAAGTGTTAAGATGTGCTTCATGATTATTGAGTTTTAATGATTTTAAAGGTGTTCAGGGTTTTTTCGTCTGAAATGACATGCAAATAATAGTTGCCTGTCGCAAATGAATTGAGCGCAATGGAACTGCTTTCGTTAAGAATCGGCTGCGTTAAAAGTGTTTTTCCTGCGTCATCGAAGACCACATAATAGCTGTTCAAAGGAAGTGCGGTTGAAGCAATGAGCGTCAGTTCACCAGCCGTAGGATTGGGTCCTAAAAGGAGAGAAAAAGCACTGTTTTCATCTACCGTGCTTAAAGAAAACAATTCGTAGGGTTGTTGAACTCCGAGGTAGGCACTTCCTGCAGCAACATCGATCGCTGTGTAGTCGATTTGTCCCACAGTATAACTGGCTGAACCTCCTGCTCCCATGCATTCTCCGCCAGTGCTCACCGTATTTGCTTGAGCCGAACAGTGAAGGGTAAGTAGTAGTGCGAAAACACTTGAAAAACAGTGTTTCATTCGTCCTTCAGTTTTCATATTTGACCTTTTATTTGCGAATCCAATTTCTAAAATAATGATGCAGTTTTGGAATAAAAATCCCCATCAAAGGAACAAGAATGACCGTGAATACCAGCGTTTTTAAGAGCGGATGAAAGTCCTTCACCAAGGGGAATATGAGCGCAAACATAATATTGATTACAGGGTATACGAAGAGCCACGAAATGAGTAGCATTTTCCAGATTTTTGGTTTAGTGTTTTCCATGTTTAGCACTTGATTTTTTTCGAATGTACACTTTTTTTGTCACTATCCGTATTCGTGATTTTCGTCATGTTTTAATTCTTTCAAGGCAGGTACTTTTAATCGTTGAATTTAAGGTATGAGGTATCTAACTATTTTTCTGATTGTCTTCCTGTTAGGATGTAAAGACAGCAATACGGAATCAAAACCAGTGCGCAAAGACATGACTGTTGCGGTCTATTCCAGTGTGCGCTTGGAACCCTTGGGAATGTATCAAGTCAAAGCGTCGGTGGGTGGATTCTTAGTGTCCGCGAAAGTGGAGGAAGGGCAATTGGTTACGGCAGGTGATGTACTGTTTGTGATTTCGGATGTGGCGTCGCGGATGAATTTACAGAATGCCGAACTCAGTTACCAACTGGCTTACGATGCTTATCGCGGTGAAGCAAATATTCTGGAGGAAATGCGTGTCGACCTGAATTCAGCGCTTTTAAAAATGAGAAATGATTCATTAAATCTCAAGCGCTTTAGCGTTTTGTACGATCAAAAGGCGGTGAGCGAAACGGAGTTTGAAAATGTGCGCTTGGCGGCAGAGGTGTCGTCGAATAATCTCAGTGCATTGCGCAAACGAGTGCAACGCAAAGAGAAAGAACTTCGAAATCAGTTGGCACAGCTGCAAAACAATGTAGAGACCAGCACATCGCGGAGCAATGATTTCGTGTTGAAATCCATCATGAAAGGAAAGGTATACCAAACATTTAAAGAGCGTGGTGACTTGGTCAACTTGCAAGAACCGTTGGCCATCATTGGTGATGCGAAACAATTTGTATTGAAGATGTTGATCGATGAGGTGGACATTTCTAAGGTGCAAATCGGACAGAAAGTGTTGGTGAATTTAGAAGCCTACAAAGGAAAATTGTTTGAAGCACGGGTGACACGTATCGCCCCAAAGATGGATGAACGCACACAAACGTTCGAGATTGAAGCGAAATTCGTGAATCCACCAAGTCATCTGTATATGGGTCTGACTGGAGAAGGGAATATCATCATCCAAGAGAAGCAATCGGCATTGGTCATTCCAAGAGAGTACTTGCAACCGGGGAACAAGGTGGAAACAGACAAAGGCCTTGTAAAAGTAGTAACAGGACTTTCGAATTGGACCTATGTAGAAATCGTTTCAGGTTTGAAAGAGGGAACTGTCATCTATAAGCCGGAATAATGAAAAAGCTGCGCATACTTCTTTCCATTTCGCGGACGCACCTTTCTTCCAGAAAAAAGCAGTCCTTGATTGCAGCTTTGGGTGTTACCTTCGGTATCGGTACTTACATCATCATGATGGGGTTTATGAATGGATTGAATGGCTTATTGGATGGATTGATTTTGAACCGCACGCCTCACATTCACCTGTATAATGAGGTCGAGCCTACGCGTTTTCAGCCCATTGACATGTGGCAAGGTGGAAAAAATACAATAAAGGTTGTTGGGTCAATCAAGCCGAAATCCAATCAAACACGCATTCACAACGCGCTGCCGCTCATCGATTATTTGAACAAGCAAAACTATGTGCGTGGCGCCACCCCTCAAGTGAAAGCGCAAGCATTTTATCTTGCGGGATCTACCCAGTTGAATGGTGTCTTGATTGGGGTGGACATCATGAAGGAGGCGGAGTTGTACAACCTGAACGATTACATCACCGAAGGACAAGCGCTTGATTTGGCGAAGAATGAAAACGGAATCATCATCGGTGCTGGTGTTGCAAAAAAAATAGCCATGATGGTAGGGGATATCGTGCAAGTGTCCTCTGCTAAAGGTGAAATCATGCCCTTGAAGATTGTTGGTTTATACCAAAGTGGACTTTCGGATATTGACAATGTGCAGAGCTACATCAACATGAAGGCGGCACAACGCCTCATGGGAGAGAAGGATAATTTCATTACCGACATTAACATCAAACTCTACGCCCTCGAGCGTGCACCGAAATTGGCTGAAGAAATGGCTGATCTTTTTGATGTAGCAGCCGTGAGCGTTCAATCGGCCAATGCACAATTTGAAACGGGTTCGACGGTCAGAACATTGATTTCTTATGCGGTGTCCATTACGCTACTCATCGTGGCGGGATTTGGAATTTACAACATCCTCAACATGCTCATCTACGAGAAGATGAACGACATTGCCATATTGAAGGCAACGGGTTTTTCAGGCAAGGATGTAAAAATCATTTTTATCAGCCAGGCCATTATCATCGGTTTGATTGGTGGGATTCTCGGTTTGCTACTCGGCTACGGTGTTTGCGTCATCATTGACAATACCCCCTTTGTTACGCCAGCTTTACCGACAATCAAAACCTTCCCGGTAGTTTACGCACCGAAGTACTATATCATTGGGATTGTCTTTGCGATGCTGTCCACCTTTTTTGCGGGCTATTTACCGGCACGCAGGGCAGAACGCATCGACCCTGTTGACATCATTCGCGGACAATAAGATGAAAATACTTGAAGCCATAAATATCAGTAAGTCGTTCAAGAAGCCCATTGAATTTCAGGCCTTGAAGGATGTGTCATTTTCCATCGAAAAAGGCGAGTTCGTCTCGATCATGGGTAAATCGGGTTGTGGAAAATCGACCTTGTTGTACATTTTGTCGACGATGGATACCGATTACGAAGGCAAACTTTATCTTGATGAACAATTGATTACAGGACAAACAAGCAATCAATTGGCACGCATTCGCAACGAAAAGATTGGGTTTGTGTTTCAGTTTCACTACTTATTGGCGGAATTTACCGTGCTTGAAAACGTGATGCTTCCTGCAAAGAAATTGGGCATTAAATCGCTTGAAGAAATTGAGGCAGATGCCATGCACAAGTTGACTTTACTAGGCATTCAAGATCAAGCATTGAAAATCTCTAGCCGGATCTCTGGTGGACAAAAACAACGTGTCGCCATTGCCCGTGCCTTGATCAACAATCCGAGCATCATCATGGGCGATGAACCAACGGGAAACCTAGACAGTAAAAACGCAGATACTGTGTTTGACATCTTCAAGGAACTCTCGGAAGAAGAGCATTTGTCCTTATTGGTAGTGACACATGACCAAGATTTTGCGAAACGAACGGACCGCATCATTCACATGGAGGATGGCCGAATAAAACTTTAAACTCTAGCGGAATAGATGGAAGTAGGTGTGACCTTCGACTTCATTTCCGTTGAAGTCAATTGCCTTGTACTTGATGAAATAAACGCCTTCTTCACAATTCTTTCCACCCGTCTTGCCGTCCCATCCTTGGTTAATTCCAGAGAGTGTAGCCATTAGATTCCCCCAACGATTCAGAATGATCGCTTCGAATTGTTCGCCAAACTTCACATCTACGAAATACAAATCATTCGCATCATCATCATTTGGGGTGAAAATATTTGGTGGTGTAACAATCATTGGCGGCAACACCTCAACAATGGTATCCCAAGTATCGGTACAAATTCCGTTCGAAGCAGTCAATAGGATGGTGTAAATTCCAGGAACACTATACGTTGTAGTCACTGTTGTTGTGGAGTTGGTATCGATCGTTTGACCATTTCCAAAATCCCACAGGTAGTTGGATGCGTATTGCGAAAGATTCGTGAAATCTATGGTCATTGGCACGTTTCCATAGGTGTCACTCGGCATTCCATTAGCGACGGGTTGAGGAAGTGAAGTGACTGAAATTTGATCGGTGTCCGTACATCCGTTGGCATCCGTTCCTGTCACAGTGAAGAGTGTAGTTCCTGCAGGTGGAGTAAAAGCGACACCATTCACTGCTGAATTGTCCCAAGTATATGTTGTAGCGCCTGTTCCTGTGAGTGTAACATCAGAAGGGGATGTTCCTCCAGGTTCACAAAGGATGATATCTTGACCGGCATTTACCACTGGATTTGGCCAAATGGTGATGGTCGCAGTTCCTCCTTGCGGCTGTGAGCAATGATTGGCACTGCTTTCTGTAATATCCACCAAGGTGAACACATACGTTCCAGGTATATCCGTCGGGAAGTTAATCGAGGTTGAATTGCCAATGGTAATGATTGGTGCTTGTGCAACGCCATTGAGTGAATAATTGATGATGTACGGTGCTGTTGCAGACGAACCCGTAAAAGTAATCGCAGGACTTGGACTAGATCCCTCACACAAGGCGGCATTTTGATCAATCGTAGCCGTTGGCATCGGTGCAACATTCAAGGTAACAGAAGCTGTTTGAGGTGCGGTACATGAGCCATTTTCAGTAACCGTTACCGTATATGTAGTAGTTGCAGAAGGCGTTGCGATTGGATTTCCAATAGCTGCATTGCTCAAACCTGTAGCTGGAGACCAAGCATACGAATAGGTTCCACCGTTGCAGCCATTCACTGCAGTTGTCGTGAATTGAGATGCTTCTGAAACACACAAGGTATCTTCAGACATATTCACCCCAACTTGTATCGGGCTAGCGCCTGCAACTGTAAATGTTTGTTCTGGAGTATAGATATTACACGATGTTTCCCATGCTCTCCATTTGTATGTTCCTGGACAAAGTGTAGAAAGGTCTATGACAGTCGTTGGATAGGGAACTGGTGTGCTATTTGTACAAAAAGAACATGCTCCTCCACCAATGCAAATTTCAGAAGAGAAATGGTTAGCGGCACCTGAAAAGCTTGCATTCGCACAGACGATTTCAATATTTACCGTATAACAGCATTGCCATCCAGCATTGGAAGTGAATGTCAATTCTAAATTATTTCCGTTTATGGTTTGCGTCACATTGGATAAAGCGCCACACGGAGAACATGCGTTTGCTTTAGGGGCTAAAATGCTTAAAATTAGCACAAGGAGGAACGAAAGTCTTCTCATTTCTGTCGTAGTAGTTTGTGTGTAAAGGTATGAAAACCAAATTCTAGACGAAAGAATTTCGGATATGTTGCATCTAGAAATTAATTTTTCTCAACGGATTCAAGTGCTTCAATCCGTTTCAAAAGTACATCAATAATGGCCTGTTGTTCTTGCACCGCATTGATCAATGGCAGAACAAATTCAGCATAGCGAATGGAATAGTGGTCATCTTCGTTTTTTGGTTTGACTATACCACTAAAATCGAGGTCCATCTTCTCCATTATTTTCTCTACGTCTTGCGCCAAAAGGCCAGAATAGCGAATGCCTTCCTGTCCAGAAGT
>CANGIC010000058.1 GCA_947453795.1 Flavobacteriales bacterium | reverse complement strand
GTAGGGATCAAGATCGCTGCAAGAATGATAAGTCCACCCATGGTTGGCGTCCCCGACTTCTCGATTTGTCCTGCCAAGCCCAAGTCGCGCACCGTTTCTCCAATTTGCTGCTTGCGCAAAAGATTGATGATTCTTTTTCCAAAGAAAACGGACACGATGAGTGACGTAATCAAGGCCATTGCCGCGCGGAACGAAATGTAATCGAACAACCCTGCACCAGGGAAATTGAATTTGTCGAGGTAATCAAAAAGATAATACAGCATTACTTATCGAATTGGTTAAAAATGTCTTTTACAGTTTGCATATCATCGAAGTCATGTTTCACCCCGTTGATTTCTTGGTATTTCTCATGGCCTTTTCCAGCGATGAGGATGATATCTCCTTTTTCGGCCATTGACACGGCTGTTTTAATGGCTTGAAGTCGGTCTGTTATCGAAAGTGTTTTTTTGAAGTGCTGCCCTTCAACCCCTGTCATCATTTCGGCTAGAATAGCATCTGGGCTTTCTGAGCGCGGGTTGTCGGATGTGAGGATGACTTTATTGCTCAGCTCACAGGCGATGGCAGCCATCTTTGGGCGCTTCTCGCGGTCACGATCACCTCCGCAGCCCACAACGGTAAACACCGTTTCATTGCCCGTGCGAATATTCCCGATTGTCTTGAGTACATTTTCCAAAGCATCAGGTGTGTGTGCGTAATCCACAATGGCAGTAACACCCGAGTTACTTACCACATATTGAAAGCGACCTTCCACCGACTCCAGTGTGCTGAGTGCCGTCATCACTTCCGTTGTATCTTCACCAAGCAACTGACTTACGGCATAAACTGCCAAAAGATTGTACGCATTAAAATCACCAATCAAACGCGTCCACACCTCAACGCCATCGAGCTGCAATACTAAGCCAGCGAATTGATTTTCCATGACTTTAACTTTGAAGTCTGCTGGAGATTTAAGCGCATAACTGTATTTTCTCGCAGCCGTATTTTGCAGCATGACCAATCCGTTTTTATCATCCACGTTCGTCAATGCGAATGCATCTTGCCCAAGGTGATCGAACCATGCTTTTTTCACGCGGATGTATTCTGCGAATGTCTTGTGGTAATCGAGGTGGTCGTGTGTGATATTCGTGAATACAGCTCCTTCGAAGTGAAGTCCAGTAATTCTATGTTGGTGAATGGCATGAGAACTCACTTCCATAAAACAATGGCTGCATCCGTCTTCCACCATTTCAGCCAACAAGGCATTCAAGGAAACGGGGTCGGGTGTAGTGTGTGTGGATGCCATTTCGCGCTCACCTATTTTATTGACTACCGTAGAAAGTAATCCACAATGGAATCCAAGTCTGCTGTAGAGATTAAACAACAAGGTCGTCGTCGTTGTCTTTCCATTCGTACCCGTTACACCAACCAATTTGAGGTGTTTCGATGGCTCATCGTAAAAACTACTTGCTGCTAAGGCCAACGCTTCTTTGGTGGATTCCACGATGACGAGTGTGACATGCTCAGGAACCGTCACCGGCTCTTCCGAAAACACGACAGCACATCCTTGAGCGATGACTGCAGGTATGAATTGATGTCCATCGGTCGCCGCGCCACGAATGGCAAAAAACGCGGTTTCGGCAGTTGCTTTTCGTGAATCGAACACAAGTGCAGCAAGTGTTCGATTGCGTGAACCGACAAGTTCCTTCACTGCGACATGCGTCAAAATGATATCCAATTCCTTATTCATCAGTTCAAAATCAATTCGATTACACCTCCACGATACACTGGTCGTCCGGCTGGAACAGATTGCTTGTTCACCTTTCCGAAGCCAACAACATGCGCTGTCATTCCCAAAGATTCAATCATATACACAGCATCTCGGGCACTCATTCCAGTTAGGTCTGGCACCTCATCCTTGTTAATTTTCCTTGAGCGAAGCACTGCTTTTGATTTCCCTCTGCGGGCAATCATCCATTCTCCTTCGCCTGAAACGGCAAAAGGCACCTTCAACATTCTATACACACGGGCCAAGTCGTGTACATTTCCATTCAATGCGGAAGGAACACCACCTTTGCGTTTTTTCGTTTCATTGATGGCCTTGTGGTATTGTAGATTTGAGGCGTATACTTTATTGGCAATGGCCGCAAAAACAGTCCCTGAAACGACAGCTCCGTAGATATTTTTCGATGGGGCAGAAATCACGACGATACACGAATAAATGGGCTTATTTGCCGGGAAATATCCAACGAATGATGCTTGAAAATCACCTTGTCCCTTCGCGCCGTAGCGTTTGTCCTTACCGGGTAATTTCGCTGTCCCCGTTTTTCCTGCAATGGTAAATTGTGATGAGGTTAAGCGCGCACCAGTACCGCCTTTTTGCATTACACCCTCCAAGCATTTTTTAAGTTTGCGCAGCGTTTCTTCGGAACACAACTGATCGATCAGGACGGATGGGCTGAATGTTTTAATAACCTCAGGACCACGACGAATTTGATAAACCAACTGTGGCTTCACCATTGTCCCGTTGTTCGCCACCGCGTTATAAAATGTGAGTGTTTGAAGGGGAGTTTGTTGAACCTCATAGCCAATGGCCATAGACGGCAAGGACAAGCCATGCCATTGGTCCGTTCCCGGTTTATACACGGTTGGTTTCGGTTCGCCCGATAGTGCAATTCCCGTTCGCTTTGTTAGACCAAAACTTTCCAATCGCTCGTAAAAATTCAAGGGATTTTTTCGGTAGGCGTTTGTAATTACTTTCGATATAACATTCGAAGATTTCTCAAAGGCCTGTTCGATCGTAATCCATCCTGGTCCTCCATGGGCATCCGTATAGGTTTTGCCTGGGAATCTGTACGAACCTACCGCATTAACTTTGTCTTTGGTGTCGATCAGTCCATCTTCCAATGCTGCCATCAACGACGCCAATTTGAAGGTTGACCCAGGAACTTCTTTGTGACCAATGGCGTAGTTGTAATCCTCACGGAACGAGCCATCTTCCATCTCCGTCAAATTCGAAATCGCTTTAATGAAGCCCGTTTTAACTTCCATCACAACCACACACCCACTTCGCGCTCCTTCCTTTTTCAGCTGCGTCAACAATTCCGAATGTGCTACTTCTTGGATGTCTTTGTCGATTGATGTGACGATATCTGCACCCTCCACGGCCTCCTTCACTACTTGACCTGTTTTCTTCCAACCCGTTGAAATCTTTTGTTCAATCTCCTCGCCCTCTTCTCCACTCAGGTATTGATTGTATGCGCCTTCGATCCCAACCTTTACCTCCTCGGTTTCATTCTTGCGGTAAAAGCCAAGCGTACGACTCATCAATTCCCCATTCGGTTTTTTCCGAACAATAACCTCCTCATTGTCAATAATCCCTCCTTTTAGGCGGCCTAAGTCAAAGATGGGCAGTTTATTGAGTGCGTCGCGTTCTTCACCACTTGCCTTTTTATGTATGATGAGGTACCTTGACTTTCGCGCACGGGCACTGCGAATCATATTCTGGTATTCCCGAGCAGATTTCTCTGGATAAATGCGTGCTAAGCCCTTGGACAATTCGGCGATTTTTTCATCAAAGATGTCTTGCTTCACCACAGTTGGGTCCATGTAGATGTTATAGTAGCACACCGATGTCACCAGAGGCGTCAGGTTAATGTCCAAAATCTCACCTCTTCGTGGATACCTTGGAGACTTTCGAATCGGCATTTTCTCTTCTGAAGAGGCAAACACATTTGATCGTCCTTCAAATTGAATGGAAATAGTGCGAAAAATCACGGCAATCATGAGCACGACAAATCCGGCATATACAAAATATGCACGCAAAATGATATGTCGTTTTTCACTCATTTTTTAGTTCCTCTGATTCGAATGACCTTTGTTTCCTGTTGCGTTTCTTTCACACCTCGAGATTCGAGTTTGTCGACCAAACGATAGCGTCGTGTTTGTTCTTCTAGTCGTGCTTTGGCCTCCACATAATCTGAAGTCACCTCGTTCAAATGATTTTGTGCCTCGTCCACATCCCGAGTAAGCTGTTTTCCGTAATACCCTTTTCCAACGATCAGCAGCAAGAGGAAGATGACAAAAAAGATGAAGTTCAAATTGTTCGACACGAATTCACGCGTTAAAAAATCCCCATTAAGGATCTGAGCAAAAGCACTTGGACGACCTTTTGGTTTTGCAGTATTGCTTTTCTTCTTCTCTTTCTTCTCAGCCGCAGGTATTTGCTCTTCGGCTGCACTTCTTTCGATGTACTCGTTATCAGCCATTGCGTTCTGCGATTCTAAGTTTTGCGCTCCGAGAGCGCTTATTTTCTTCTAATTCTTGTTCACTAGGAACGATTGGGTGTCTGTTTATTTCGGTGAACGGTTTCAAAACATTCCCGAAGAAATCTTTGGAAATTTCACCATCCAACGAACCCCTTTTCATGTAGTTTTTCACCAAGCGATCTTCCAGGGAATGGTACGACATCACCACCAAACGGCCATTTGGACGAATCACCTCCGATGTTTGCTCCAGGAATTTCTCTAGGGCTTCCATTTCTCGATTCACCTCAATGCGAATGGCTTGAAAAACCTGAGCAAAGAATTTATGGTCTTTAAATTTTGGAGCACAGCTCGCTAAAGCGTCCATCAATTGTCCAGTTGTTTTGATCTTGCGCGTTGATCGGGCACGAAGAATCTCTCCAGCGATGCGACGGGCATTTGGCAGTTCACCATATTTCCGCAGCAAATCAATGATCTCTTGTTCCTCGTACTCATTGACCACCGTTGCTGCTGAAACAGCGCCGTGTTGATTCATGCGCATGTCGAGCGGAGCATCTGTGCGAATGGAAAAACCCCGTGATTCCACATCGAACTGATGGGAGGACACCCCCAAGTCTGCCAATATACCATCCACCTGTTTGATGCCATTCAGGCGCAGGTGATTGGAAAGGAACTCAAAATTTGCCGGGATAAAAGTGAAATTTGGGGCAGACCAAGCATTCGCTGCCGCATCGGGATCTTGATCAAAAACAAGCAGGCGACCTTTTTCATTCAGGTGCTTATAAATTTCGCGAGAGTGACCCCCACCGCCAAAAGTAACATCCACATAAACACCTTCAGGATCAATGTTTAGACCCTGAATGCATTCATTGAGCATTACTGGAATGTGGTAATCTGTATTATTCGCTGTCATCTGAGTCACCCATTACGTCATTCGCTAAATCTGCGAAGTCCGCCATGTTGGCCTCAATCAAATCGAAGTATTTCTGCTTATCCCAAATCTCGATGCGATCATTGTAAGCGATCAGCATCACATCCTGTTGTAAACCAACACGCTCCATATGCGTCGTTGGCACCAGGATTCGACCGGCATTGTCCAAAGCAACCAATTTCGCTCCCTGATGAAACAGTCGGTAAAACATTCGGTTTTTTGGTACAAACAAGTTCATTTTTGACAGTTTGGCACTGACCTTTTCCCATTCAGGAAGCGGATACAATGTCAAGCAGTCTTCAAATCCCTTATTCAGCATGAAATCTCGGATTGATGCAGGAGAGATCTGCTTCCGTAATCCGGAAGGAAAAAGGAAGCGACCTTTCGCATCCAGTTTAACCTCAAATTCTCCTACTAAGCCTGCCATGGCGAATAAATAATGGGTAAAATTAAGTGGATTTTACCACTTTTTACCACTTGGGTTTTCAATTGTTGATAAATACTAACGATGCAAGGTAAATAAAGTTTCAAAATAAGCACTATTTTTTTGCAAATATTCTTTCAAATAGGGCGATTCAATAGGGTAAGTGGGAATTTGTGGGATAAAAAATCGCTATTTTTACAATTCTGTGTTATCAACACTTTTTAAACAGTTTATTAACAAAGGAATTCAAGCCAAGACCGCGAATTCTTTTACTTTTGTGGCATGACCAAAGAAATTCGAAGTTGGATCTTGCTGCTGCTACTTGCCTGCATTTGGGGCAGTTCATTTATCCTCATGAAAAAAGGGATGTTTACGTCCGGTGGGGACCAAATTTTCACTTCGGCGCAAGTTGGATCACTTCGCATGCTTCTCGCTTCCCTCGTTCTTCTTCCTTTCGCGATTCCCCATATTCGGAAGATCACCTCGCTAAAAAGATTTCTATCCTTGGCCACTGTGGGATTTTGTGGAAACTTCATTCCCGCATTTCTATTTACCTATGCGGAAACCGGTTTGTCATCAGGACTTGCAGGAATGCTGAACAGCACTACACCAATTTTCACCATCCTCATCGGTTTCATCATTTTCAATGTGCGCATTAGCACAATCCAGATCATCGGCATTTCCATTGGAACCATTGGCGTGGTCTTGTTGATGTTAGCCGGCAAACAACTGAGCTTGACTGGCACCTGGTACCATATTCTCGCGATCGTTTTAGCGACGCTGATGTATGGGGTCAGTCTCAACACCATCAAACACATGCTACACGACATGCGTTCGGTTGAAATCACCTCACTGGCCTTCGTAATTCTTTTCATACCCGCCATCATCAGCAGTTTTTATTTCGGAGCATTCGACACCTTGAACTCCAATGCGCATGCGTGGAATGGATTAGGATTCATTCTGATTTTATCCGTGGTTGGCACGGCCTTGGCTGTTTTCGTATTTAATTATGTCATCAGTTATTCCTCAGCGCTCTTTGCCAGCACAGTGACCTACTTCATACCCATTGTCGCGGTGCTCATCGGCGTCTCATTTGGCGAGGTGATTGGATGGACAGAAATTGGTGCGATGGCCATTGTTTTGGGAGGGGTTTTCACCGCAAATTATCTGCCCTATTTCCTACAAAAAATGAGGTCAAAAGAGAATATTTAGTGTTCATCTTGTTTTTTAAGGAAATTAGAGTATCTTTGCCGTCCGATTTTTAATAAATTTTTAAACAAAGCTATATGTACGCAATTGTAGAGATAGCAGGGCAGCAGTTCAAAGTGCAAAAAGACCAAAAGATCTTTGTACACCGTTTGGCAGCAGAAGCCGGAGCGAAACTTGAGTTCGACCGAGTACTTTTGATTGACAACGGGAGCAATGTGAGTGTTGGCGCCCCGGCTATAGCAGGAGCTTCGGTTACTGCAGAAGTAAATGATCACGTGAAAGGTGATAAAGTTATCGTTTTCCGTAAGAAGCGAAGAAAAGGTTATAAGAAGAAAAATGGCCACCGTCAGAGCTTTACATCGATTACGATCAAAGACATTAAAGCATAAGTTTCCTTCGGGAAGTTAAAATTCTAAGAAAATGGCACATAAAAAAGGAGTCGGTAGTTCGAAAAACGGACGTGAATCACACAGCAAGCGCCTAGGCGTAAAGATTTTTGGTGGTCAAGCAGCAATCTCTGGGAACATTATCGTTCGCCAAAGAGGAACACAGCACCATCCCGGAGAAAATGTTGGAATTGGAAAAGACCACACATTGTATGCTCTTACGGATGGATTAGTTGCATTCAGAAAGAAAAAAGACAATCGTTCTTTTGTTTCCGTAGTACCTTTTGCTACTGAAGCGTAAGCAGCGATCACAAATTTATAAAGAGGCGGACCGAGTGTTCGCCTTTTTTATTTTCGTAAATTTGCCCCGTTAAACACAAAACAAAATGTTAGAAATCACCCGCATCCGCACCGAAAAACAAGCCATTATTGACGGTTTGAAAAAACGCAATTTTGACGCAACCGAAACCCTGGACATGATCATAGAAAAGGATCAGCTTTGGAGAACGGGGAAAACGGAGCTTGAATCCATTTCAGCGGAATTGAACCAATTGGCCAAAGAAATTGGTGAATTGTTCAAGCAAGGAAAACAGGAGGATGCCGCCGCAGCGAAGGAAAAAACAGCAACACTGAAGGCAAAAGAAAACGAATTAAAAGTGACTGTTGATGCGCATGAGGCAGCCATTACTCAATTGCTCTACACATTGCCAAATGTGCCAAACGAACAGGTGAAATTTGGCAAAAGCGAGCAGGACAACGAAACAGTTTTTGAAGAAGGATCAACGCCAATCTTCGAAAGTACGCCTCTCCCACATTGGGACTTGGCAAAAAAATATGACCTCATTGATTTTGAATTAGGGGTGAAGGTTACTGGCGCCGGATTTCCATTTTTCCGCGGAAAAGGAGCGAAACTGCAACGTGCCTTGATTTCATTCTTCCTCGAGGAAGCGGACAAAGCTGGATATGAAGAATTTATTCCACCCTTGGTCGTGAATGAAGCCAGTGGTTATGGTACAGGTCAGTTGCCCGATAAGGAGGGCCAAATGTACTATGTCAATGAAGATGATTTCTATTTGATTCCTACTGCTGAAGTGCCATTGACCAATATTTACCGAGATGTCATTTTGCCAAACGATCAATTCTCCATTAAACTAACTGGATATACACCATGTTTCCGTCGTGAAGCAGGTTCTTACGGTAAAGATGTGCGTGGATTGAACCGCTTACATCAATTCGACAAGGTTGAAATCGTTCGTATTGAACACCCGGACAACACGGCGAAAGCACTCGATGAGATGATTGAGCACGTGAAAGGCCTCTTGTCAAAGCTCGGATTGCAATACCGCATTTTGCGTTTGTGTGGTGGAGATACTGGTTTTGCTTCCGCCATGACCTATGACTTTGAGGTTTACTCAGCAGCGCAGGAAAAATGGTTAGAAGTTAGCTCCGTGTCTCGTTTCGACACCTTCCAAGCAAATCGCTTAAAACTGCGCTTCAAAAATTCCGACAAGAAGAACCAACTTTGTCATACATTGAATGGATCCGCATTGGCACTTCCACGCATCGTTGCGGCATTATTGGAAAACCATCAAACAGCGGATGGAATCAATATCCCTGAAGCCCTTCACAAGTTTACCGGTTTCACGAAAATTGATTAAGAAATTCTGAACTGTTAAATATCTTTAATTCTTATTGCGTAGATTGGTTTTCCGATTTGATAATGTATTTTAGCAACTATGAAAAATTTAAGTGTCCTTGTCCTCTTGGCTGTCTCACTCGGTTTTGCCGCATGTGGAGATTTAGACAAACCAAAGCACCTAAAAGCCATCGCTAAAATGGAGAAATCCTTGGACAGCATGCACAAGGTTTTGGAGGACAATCGATTGGACACCTTGGCAGGAATTCGTATCGCTGCCAATTCCATTTTAACCCGCCTAAAAACCTACTACGACGTCGATACACTCGACATGGAACTGGGTATGAAAATGAGTAAATTCCGAAATATTCGAAAAGCCATCGATCCAGAAGAAGGTGAAGAAGGAGAAGAAGGAGGTGAACGTGAGGAGGAAAGAGAACATGAAGGAATCGGTCATCGCACAATCGGAAGTGGGTTCTCCATTGTTAGACGAGGATTAGAGGCGGAGTCTATCGCCTTGAACACTTTGCGCAAGGACATCGAAAATGGAAATGGTCGTCGCGACAAGTATGTCGAATACATCAAATTCGAACAAGACAAAGTCCGTCAGCTTCAACTATTATTGAAGACTTATGTCGATCACAAGAATAAAACAATCAAAGATTTCAACGAAATTTATTCCGAATTGAATGCATTTTCACTCGAACAGATGAAAAAGAAAAAGTCATGATTGCTAATTCCGTGCTGTGAAATTAAACATCCTCTTGTTGTTCCTTCTTCTTTCGCCTCACCTCTTTAGTCAGGGTGAAACGGACCAACAATTGGCACAGCTCTATTATGCGAAAGGCGAATTTGTGAAGGCCTTGAGTTACTATGAAAAACTCTACAATGCTGATCCATCAAAGTTTTATTTTAATCGCTATCTCGATTGTTTAGAGGCAACTGACCAACGTAAGGAGGCCGAGAAATTACTTAAAAAGCAAGTTTCAGCGAATCGATTCGACAGTGAATACAAGGTTAGACTTGGGCAATTCTACGAAGATGGAAAAGAAACAGATAAAGCCCAAAAAATTTACAACGAACTTATTGATGAACTCGTGCCTGATGCGGGACAAATCATTCAGCTGTACAATGCCTTCAGAAGCAAAGGAAGAAATGACCTAGCGCTACGCACCCTTGAGACGGGCAGGAAATTGATGAAAGAAACCTACCCCTTACACTTTCAATTTGCGGAATTGTATGGAGCCATGGGACAAACCGAAAAAATGATTGGAGAATACCTTGACTTACTCGATTATTATTCCAGTTATTACCAAACCTTACAAACTGTTTTAACCGCACAATTTGATTTAAGCGCCAAAGATTCGAAAGAATATGAGCTGCTTAAGAATGCATTGCTCGAGCGGGTTCAAAAAAAACCCAACGAAACCGTATATGCTGAAATGTTGATTTGGCTCTTTCTTCAACGCAAGAATTTCAACGCCGCACTTACCCAAGCACAGGCGCTCGACAAACGGCAGGGAGAACAAGGGTTGCGCGTGATTGAAGTCGCGAAAATTTGTGTAGAGAATAGGGATTATGAAACGGCGCGCAAAGGATTCAAATATGTGATTTCGCTCGGTGAAGAAAAATCCTATTATTACGAAGCAGAACGTGCTTTATTGAATACCCGATTTTTAGAGGTCACGACCAACCGAAATTTTTCGGCAGAGGAGCTCAGTCAAACCATTCTTGAATACCGCACTACACTAGATCGCATCGGACCAAAAAGATCCTCCGTTCCCCTTTCCATAGAATTGAGCCACATATTGGCATTTTATGCCAATCAATCTGCCGAGGCCATCGACATATTGACCAAAATTTTAGCCATCGCAGGTCTCACTGACATGCAAAAGGCAGAAATTAAAATGGAATTGGGTGACATTCAGGTATTGCACGGCGACATTTGGGAGGCCTCATTGCTCTACATGCAAGTGGAGAACACCTTTAAATTTGAACCCATTGGCAACGAAGCCAAATACAAAAACGCACGGATTTTTTACTACGACGGGGAATTTGATTTTGCACAATCCCAGCTCAATGTATTGAAAGAATCCACCTCCAAACTGATTGCCAATGACGCCATGAAACTGTCGTTATTGATTACGGATAATTTTGGATTAGACAGCAATTACCAAGCAATGTCCTGGTTTGCTAATGCCGATTTATTGATCGAACAACACCAATACACGCAAGCGTTTGCGCTCTTCGATAGCATCATCAAGAATTATCCTTATCACAGTTTAGGCGATGAGATATTGCTGCGAAAATCCAAAGCGATGCAGCAACAGGGCGAATGGGCTGAAGCGGCAAAATACTTAGAAGAATTGCTGAAATATCACCGCGAGGATATCTTAGCCGATGATGCTGTTTTTCAATTGGGAGAAATCTATGAATTGCAGTTGGCCAATCCCGATAAAGCCGCTGAGTATTATAAAATTATTTTATTTGATTTCAAAGGAAGCTTGTATTCAGAGGAGGCCAGAAAGCGATTTAGGGCTTTGCGGGGAGATGCGTCCGATGAAGACGATGCACCCTAAACATTTCTAACCCTTTCGTGTTATTTCACTGTATGAGAACCTTCAGTTTACTTTCCGCCTTATTCATCGCGCTTTGTGCCTGTTCCCAGAGAGAAGAGCAGTCAGCGACCAATGGCACAGAGAAAAAATCTGTCAATCTTGACGGTTTGCAAACGGCCTATTTTGCTTCAGGATGTTTTTGGTGCGTTGAAGCGATTTTTGAATCGATAGATGGCGTTGAAGAGGTAGTTTCCGGTTATTCCGGTGGAAAAGAAAAAAACCCAACGTATGAGCAAGTTTCAGCGGGTTTGACTGGACATGCAGAATCCGTGAAGATCTATTACGATTCCACAAAAGTGACTTATCAAACCCTACTTGAGGTATTTTTCGGATCGCACGATCCAACAACGTTGAATCAGCAAGGTCCAGACCGCGGAAAGCAATACCGCTCTGCCATTTTTTACAAAAACGCTGGTGAAAAAGCTGCCGCAGAAAACTACATCCAAGAATTGTTAAAGGAAAAAACGTTCAGTAAGATTACCACAGAAGTCGCGGCATTTTCAGGGTTCTACAAAGCGGAAGACTACCATCAAGACTACGAGCAACTTAACCCTGATAATTCATACGTTAGAGCGGTATCCATCCCACGTTTGAATAAGTTCAAGCAGAAATTCCCTAAGCTCTTGAAAAAGAAACACTGATTCACCCGTTATTTGCCAGCCAAAGTCCATTGGTTCGCGTAATAATTTTTTCAATTTTCAGGTTTTTTCTTACATTTGGTTCTTCCTCGGCAACCGCCATTGATTTCTCGCGTCAATGAGTTGTTTAAGGAATAAAAACCAACTACTTATGCTGAAAAAACTTCACTATATTTTGCTGCTTTCGGTCCTGTCTTTTGCACAACTATCTGTTGCACAATCCGTCATG
>CANGIC010000057.1 GCA_947453795.1 Flavobacteriales bacterium | reverse complement strand
GCGCTCCAGCTGTCATTTTTACTTGTGCTGAAGGACGAATCTTCCATTGTGCATTAACAGGCACTACACCACCAAAAATGAAGTAATAATGGCGCTTTTCCAAACTTGTTTTGCTCAGACCATCATAGCTGCGTTGCACGAATTTCGGGATGCTAAATCCAGCAAATAGTTTGGAGGAATGGTAATAGACACCTAGTCCGAAATTTGGATTTACGCGATTTGTTACGTTCGTCAATAATTTGGGGTCGTTGGGATCAGTGGTTTGCAATGTAGATGTACCAACATTAATAATATTCGCACCTGCCTTCAGTCCAAAGGCCAATTTATGATCGCTGTCCTTAAAACGCAAAGTATAGGAAAAATCACCATACATCATGGTTTGTTTCACTGGTCCCGCCTCGTCATTGACTAAGGTAAATCCTACACCTACAGATTCATAATTCAAAGGAGAGTGAATGCTGAAGGTAGAAGAACGTGGACGGCCATCAAAACCAATCCATTGTTCTCGGTGAATCCCCGTAATGTTCATCACACCCTTGCTTCCAGCGTATGCCGGATTCACAAATAAGGTATTATCAAAATACTGCGTAAAATGCGGGTCTTGTTGTGCATTCAATCCAAAAAGGGTGAACATCAAGATGGCAAATAAAATATACTGTTTCATTTTCATTTCAAGTTTATTGCTGACAGATTAACGTTGCAGGTACACAAAGCCCTTCATAATTCCGTACTTGTCTGTCTTGGTATCGAATAGGTAGTAATACGTTCCTGTCGGAAGGTCTTCATCACCGATTGTCAATTTGCTGTTTGATGTCCCTAACCAGTTGTTTTGGTAGTTTGTCGCTTCAAACACTACATTTCCCCAACGGTTAACGATTACGATAGTATTGTCTGGAATTTGTTCAATTCCAATGATTTCGAACGCATCATTGATTCCATCGCCATCTGGTGTAAATGCCTGAGGTACAATAATATCACACAAGTTCGGTGAACATGGGTTCGTTGGATCAGAACCATGTGCTACTTCATCACCATTCGAAATTCCATCACCGTCACAATCCAAAGCGTTCCACTCCACACTTGGAGTAACTGTTTGATTTGCAAAGATAAATTCACATGGATCTAATGGATTTGTGCCGTCGGTGATTTCAGTACCATCGATAACTCCATCACCATCCGTATCTGGGTTAATCGGGTCCGTACCACCAAGTACCTCCTCACCATTGGTTAATCCGTCACTATCGCAATCTAGTGCTTCCCAAGCCACTGTTGGCACAACTGTTTGACTTGCCAAGAGTAAGTCACAAGGATCTGTTGGACTTGTTCCGTCTACCACTTCAGTACCATCAATAACCCCATCACCATCGGTATCAGGGTTTGTTGGGTCTGTTCCATTGGTTACCTCACCTCCATTTGAAAGGCCGTCATTGTCGCAATCCAACGCAGCCCAAGCTACTGTAGGCACAACTGTTTGACTAGCCACTAAGAACTCACATGGATCCAATGGATTTGTTCCATCCGCCACTTCAGTCCCATCAATAACTCCATCACCATCTGTATCAGGGTTTAATGGATTGGTACCTCCAGTAACTTCCGTACCATTTGTCAATCCGTCATTGTCACAATCCAAGGCATTCCAAGCAGCAGTAGGTATAACCGTTTGGCTTGCTAACAACAATTCACAAGGATCAAGTGGATTCGTTCCATCTGCGACTTCCGTTCCGTCAATCACACCATCACCATCAGAATCAGGGTTAAACGGATCAGTACCGCCAGTCACCTCTTGACCATTTGTCAAACCGTCATTGTCACAATCCAATGCCGACCATGCAGCTGTTGGTGTTAGCGTTTGACTTGCCAAGATCAGGTCACATGGATCTAAAGGGTTTGTTGCATCGCTTACTTCTGTTCCATCGATTACTCCATCACCATCAGTGTCTGGATTCAATGGATCTGTTCCGCCCGTTACTTCTTGACCGTTTGTTAATCCATCGGTATCACAATCTAAAGCAGACCAAGCCGCAGTTGGCGTAAGCGTTTGATTGGCGAGTACAAAGTCACAAGGATCCTCAGGATTTGTTCCGTCTGTTACTTCTGTGGCATTAATCACTCCATCACCGTCACAATCAGCTGTAGGATTATTGACACATAAGTCCACAAGTATAAAAATAGTATCCGTTACACAAATAGCTGGAAGTGGTGTGCCGTCATCACATATTTGAACAACAACCGTATCATTTCCTGTAAAACCAGTATTTGGCGTGTAGGTATATGTTCCATTCGGGTTGATGACAATGGTACCATTTGATGGGCCATCAACAGGGGTAGTGTTGACCACCAAGTTTCCATCCACATCAGCGTCTCCCGCGTCTGTTAAGTCGCCACTTACCGAAGTATTGAAAGTTGCTGTCACATTTTCATCGTCCACTACTGGCGCATCATTTACTGCATTGATCGTAATATTTACAATGGCTGTATCGCACAATACTGGCGTTCCGTTGTCACAGATTTCATAGATGAATTGATCTGTTCCATTGAAGTTAGGATTCGGCGTGTAAGTAATTGCCCCAGTCGTTGGGTTGACGCTTACTGTACCGTTCGTAGGATTTGTAGAAATCGTCACTGACCCTACATTCAATCCTTCAGTATCAGTATCATTCGCAGGGACATTGACAACAATTTGATTGTCCTCGTTCGTTGTTGCCGTATTGCCGATTGCAATTGGTGCATCATTCACAGGATTCACGGTAATATTCACCAGGGCAGTATCGCACAAAATTGGCGTTCCGTTGTCACAGATTTGATAAATGAATTGATCCGTTCCGTTGAAGTTTGCATTTGGTGTATAGGTGATGGCTCCAGTAATTGGATTAATCGTAACTGTTCCATTTGTTGGGTTGGTCGTAATCGTCACAGAGCCGAGGTTCAAGCCTTCCACATCCGTATCATTCGCAGGAACGTCAATCACTACGGGCGTATCCTCATTCGTTGATGTTGTGTTAATGACAGCAATAGGTGCATCATTCACAGGATCAACCACAAATGTAATAATCGCATTATCGCAAAGACCTCCACCATCACAAAGTGTGTACGTAATTGTCGAAGTCCCATTGAAGTTATTTGCTGGATCAAAAGTAACCACACCTGTTGTGGTGTTTAATGTCCACGTTCCTGTTGAATTGGTGAATGTTGTTTGAATACCCGGTGTCGTTGGATCTAAATCCACTGTAAATTGTCCCGGACCGTTAACAGGGGCTGTAGGATTCCCATCAATATCCGTGTCATTGGTAATGACATTAACTGTTCCGTTTGCACCATCTTCCGTTAAATTTCCAGCTACACTATTATCATTGGCAATTGGCGGATCATTTACAGGAACAACAGTGATGGTCACCAAAGCAGTGTCACAATAAACTGGGATTCCGTTGTCACATATTTGATAAATGAACTGATCTGTACCATTGAAGTTCGCATTTGGCGTGTAGGTTACAGCACCAGTAGTAGGATTCACAGTAACTGTTCCATTGGTTGGGTTGGTTGTGATTGTTACAGACCCTGTATTTAATCCTTGAGCATCCGTATCATTCGCAGGGACATTGATGACAACAGGGGTATCCTCGTTAGTCGTTGCGACATCAGGGTTTGCCACTGGAGGGGTATTACAGTTCTCCGTATTGAATACTTCCGTCACATTGATCAACTGCGGACAGCCAGGTTTAGGCACAGTATAGAGCAATGAAACTGTGGTATTTCCTGTTCCTGTAAAGGTCATTAAGTTTCCATTCAATGTAGCAGGACCGGTAACAGAAAATGTTCCTCCTGAAGGATTGGCTGTGATATCGATCGTGGAATAATTACAATATAAGCCATTTGGTCCAAGGCTTGGCGTTCCCGCCACCGTGACATTCACCGTGGTGGCACCACAAATATACACGACTGCAGTTGCGAAGGAGTATGCAATTTCATTGGTTGTATTGTTTGTCCCGTCGCCCATACTTCCACGAATTCTATGTCCAGCATACCCAAAATAGTCTTCACATTTTTTTGTTATCATGGATGTATGTCCGCCAGTCTCTACTGCGAGAATTTTATCCGCGACAGTAATTCCACCCGGGATTCCTGGGTTAAATGTACCTGTGCCATTACGACCTAGCATTTGTCCATTCGAATTACCCCAGTTGTAATTGGTTGAATCGGAATTCAATACGTTGATAGCGCCATAGTTTCCATCGTGCTCATTAGGAGAAATCCAGCGAATATTACTCATCACCGGACCCGTCGTTGACGTATAGCGTGGCTGTACCCAAGTTCTTCGCTCCGTTGTTGTCCAGTCACCAATTTGGCGGTTTGCATTTTCTCCCAGGGAATAAAGATTCCCATTGGCATTCAACACATAATACGTCGATCTTGAGTTTCCATCATCACGCGTTACACCAATCATTTTGATTGGATTGGCTGACGGAAGCGTCATTTGTGTTGCTCTATTTCTTGAAGCTGATGCTGTGTTGTTTGCAAGGTATGTTTCAGTTCCCCACGTCCACAACGTACCATCCGATTTTAATGCAAACAGCGTGTTTTCACTTCCACGAACGGCGATGACATTTGTCAAAAATGGGTTTCCTGCGGCAGACGTTGTAACACGGTACCACTGCGTGGCTGCAGCTGCTGATAAAGTTCCAGCCAGACCTGTTCCTGTATTTTCACCAATTTGAGAAAGCACATACACATCCCCACTGCAGGTGGTTATCGCCAATGTTTTGTAGGTACTGAAAATCATTTTTACATCCAATGGAGAAACACCATTCGGTAAACCTTGTGTATTCCCGTTGACTGTAATTTTTTGAAAAACCGTTGACGTTGTCAAATCAGGATGCAGAACCACACCTTCTGCAGACCAAGCAAACAATCCTGTTGTTGTCAACACCACCCCTTGAACACTCGGAGTTAAAAACGATCCTAAATTGGCTTTCAATACTGTACCCGTTAATGCTGGATAATTGATCACGTTGATTTCGGTTGGCGCCAAGACACTCGTTACCCCATCATTGGCCATGTATTCCCCCCAAATTTTACACTTTCCATTGGCAGTGCGCACTACTGTAGAGTGAAATGACGAAAGGAAGTTATCGTATTCAATGGATGCTGCGTCCGTGTTTGACCCTATTCCATAATTCAAGTAATTGGTATTGGGACAGGTGGGCAAGAACCCGCATTGTGAAAATGCTTCCACAGTAAATAATGAAGACAGTATGAGTACCTGCATCCACGTAAACAGCCGTTTAGCCATTTGTTTCGATCGCGTATTCATTCGGGAATTAGTTTATTTTAGTAGGATAATAGTAAGTCTGTGTTTGACCGTTATTCATGAAAAAGTCAAACATGATGTAAGAATCTTTTTGAGCAGCGCCATTCAATGCATAATTGAATAGATACTCCCCAGGTGCAAGAGCACTGGATCCATTTATCAGTTTTCCGTTAATTGTAGTCCCAACCCCAGCACTAACAATGTTAAATGCACTTACATCTACACTTGCATTGTTATAACTTTCAACTTTTGCTGGAACCGTCAACAACATACCTTGAAGTTCTTTACCGCCATATATCGTATTCGATAACACGACACCATCAAAATTGAAGACAACTCGGTATGGCAAGACAGTGAGTTGAATCTCTTGTGGGAAATGCGGGTGATTACATCCTTCAGCATGCGCATCTGATTGAAGGCCCAACTCTTTAAAAACAATGTTGTAGCGTCCTGGTTTATTGAAAGTGATGGATTTCAAATCAGTCCCATTACCTTCTTTCACAAAGTTTACATCGTCGATCCCAACAATTGTCCAAGATACATTTTGAAAATGTTGTGTATTGAAAAACGATAAATCCAATGATTCATTGAACGAAATGATTGACTCCAAAGGAGCTTCGTCCGCGGCAGTTTCTTGCGCACAAATACTTGATGCACAAAGCATGAATGCGATAAACATCTTAAACATAAGAGGTGAAGAATTTCTGTTCGGTCCAATCGTGGACCAAGAATAAAAGTTTAGTAGCATATGATACACCGTTTGATTCGTGCGATGCAAATTTACTACTTAATAGTATAATACACATAACTATGTGTATAGAAAATTGTTTTAAACTAGTACTCGAATTATAAATTATTATAAAGAATTGAAATTCAAACCTTAAAGAAGAACATGGTCACTTATTATTCCAGTTCGTCATCGTCATATTTAGACCAATAGTAGCGTAACTTTTAACAAATTCCTTAGCAATATCAATGCGTTCTGACAAAGTTTCTTTTTCTTCCTCCGTCCATTCACCAAGCACATAATCCACTTGTTGACCTTTGAAAAAATCATTTCCCACTCCGAAACGAAGGCGCGTATATTCCTGAGAATTTAGTGTAGCTTGAATATCCTTCAGTCCATTATGCCCCCCGTCACTTCCCTTTCCTTTCATTCGCAATTTCCCGAAAGGCAGGGCCAAATCATCCGTAATAACGATCATGTTTTCTCGTTGAATTTTCTCGGCCTGCATCCAATAATTCACGGCCTTTCCTGAAAGATTCATGTAGGTCGTTGGTTTAATGAGAATAAGTGTTCTTCCTTTGAACTTTACTTCGGCTACTTCTGCTTGTTTATTCAACGCAAATGTTCCACCAAGCTCTTTGGCTAGCGATTCTACCACTTTAAACCCAATATTGTGTCGGGTTTCTGCATACTTATCTCCTGGGTTACCAAGTCCTATGATCAGGTATTTCATGTTGCGAAGATAGTGTATTGATGGTAATGGACAGCCCAAGTCTCTTTTTAACGAATGACGAAATGAGAAAAGACAATGGACAATGGACAATAGACAATAGACAATAGACTTTTAATCTCACAAAATTTCTAAAGACTAATTTATCCGTATTAAAGGAGTCTTGAACATGAATTTGATCAATCCAAGAATGACTCAAGTCATTTGTCCTTCAGCGAAGCGGTCCTTTGTCCTTTGTCAATTACTACACCATATCCCACGCGCAAACAAAGAAAGGTTGTTCAGATTCGGTCGGATTTTTTTCGCGAACTACAATATCTACAGGTGAAACACCGATGATTTTGTGCAGCAATCCCCAGTTTATTTTATTTTTTACACCTAAATATAACGGATCGTTTATATCTGTCCACCAGAGCATTAAATTCAACTTTTCTTCAAAAAGAATAGCAGAAAAAAGTTCTTCCAATAATCGGGAATCGTTGTCTTTGGTCCAGACACAATCGGGAACTAAAAATTGGTGGTCATTTGGTTTAATAAGTGCCCGTAGAAAGGGAATATAAGGAACCACTTTCGTTAATATCCCACCAAATTTTCCTGGTAGGCGCTCAATTTTCCAACGAACTTTGGTGGTGTGCGCACATGCTATTTGTTCGCCTTTAGCATTTAAAAGCACATAAAATGGTGGTGTCTTGAGGTGCGCCTCATCATAGTGCTGGTACTTGGAAAATCTGTGTTGAATATCCGATGAAACCTCTTCCCAATGCACTAATTTCTGAATTCTTGACGATGCCTTTGGATACACGCGACTAAAACTTTGGGTTACTAAATTTCCAGCCACATGAAAACCAAAGTTCTCACTCATTCGTTTGCTGCGTTCATTTTTCGGGTCAATATAGGCATAGAATAAGTCCACCTTTTGGTCCTCAAACTTTCCCTCCAACGTGTCTTCAAAAAATTGGGTAACCCAAGATCTCGCGAGACCTTCATTCTTTTTTCTATGGGTTAGTTTCCCTGATGATTGCAGGGGACTTCGAAACGCAAAATAGCGGATATACCATTTGTTACCGCGGCGACAAAAGGTGATGTTTCCCAACACTTTTTGAGCCCTTTCTACAGATAAATACAAGGGCAGATCGGCGGTATGGATTCGTTCTAATACATCCAGATGCTGATACCGGGCACCACTTGTTCCTAAGGTCGTTTCCGCCAACAACGCTATGATCTCCGCTGTTGGCGCTTCGCGCAATTGAAACGGAGGCTTCACTTCTTAAATCGTTTGATTTACAATCGCTTCAATATCATTTAAACCAATAGCTTGACGTTCGCCCATTGCAATCCAACCGCGCTCTTCAAAGCGCTGTCTAACGATTTCAGCCACATGGTCGGTATCTCCTGAATAGGATGAAAGCTTCGTGTCAACGCCCAAAGACTGAAAAAATTCCTCCGTTTTCACAATTGCTTCGCGGGCAATTTCTACTTCAGCGCCAGAAAGATTCCAAACGCGTTTTCCGTATTGAGCCAATTTCTCCTTTTTATTGTCAAATTGATTTTCCCACAGTCTAGGCATTACAATCGCCAAGGTCCGCGCGTGATCAATGTGGTACAACGCTGTAAATTCATGACCAATCATGTGGGTGCACCAATCGGTTGGAACACCGCAGCGCAGATTTCCATTCAACGCGTGTGTAGCTGACCACATAAGGTTTGACGCTAAAGTATAGTCACCTGGATTTTCAAGAACCTTCGGTGCAATTTCAATTAAGGTAGATAGAATGGCTTCGGCTTGTCTTTCTTGTAAAATATTACCCGATGGGTAAGTAATATACTGTTCAAGTGTATGCACGAAGGCATCAATGATTCCATTCGCGATTTGTCTCTTCGGAAGAGAAGCTACCACTGTTGGGTCACAAAATGAGAATTTAGGAAAAAATAGTGGTCCTCCCATTGCTCTTTTTTCAGACAACTCATCGCGACTGATTACTGCGCCCGAATTCGCTTCTGACCCTGTTGCAGGCAAAGTTAGGACCACACCAAAAGGCAGAGCTACATCAAATACGCAGTTTTCTTTACGAATCAACACATCCCACGCGTCACCTTGATAATGGAACGCACCCGTCATGAATTTAACACCGTCTATAACTGATCCACCTCCAACAGCTAGAATAAACTCCACAGACTCTTTTCTTGCCAATTCCACACCTTTCATGAGCGTTGTAAATTGGGGATTGGCTTCTATTCCTCCGAACTCCACCACATGAAAATCCTTCAGTTGTTCTCTAATTTTACTTAAGAGTCCGATTTTCTCTGCGGACCCACCCCCGTAGGCGATAAGTACGCGTTTAGAAGGACAAAATTCACTCAACAACTCAGGCAAGCGATTCAACTGATCACGACCAAAAACAATCCGCGTAGGATTGACCACTTCAAAATTCAACATACCCTAAAGTTAAGCACAAAAAAAGCCCGAACAAACTGTCCGGGCTTTTTATCGATTAAATCGAATTAAATATTTCCATTATCTCTTACTGCGTAAGCGATAGTCAAGGCATTGATATCTTGCAATTCTTTACGAATGTCAAAAATTAAACCTGAAGGTGCATTTCTGTCCGCTTTGAAACAAGTAATTACTGATTCAATAGGTGCAGTCATGCGTGAAGGTTTCTGGTCGAACTTATCTTTCTTCCATTGTGCAACGGCATTCGTTGTGTACAATCCATCCACTGTTGGTTGAACTACATTATCCAATGAAAGTGCGTAGCCCATTTTGAAATCTGCTGCGCGCATTGGATTGCGTGGTTCACCTAGGTAAAGGAAGTCTACTTCTGAACGTTGTTTGTAAGGCGTAAGATCCGTTGTTTTATCTCCGACTGGAGATTCAACTTTAACCGTTGGATCGTTTTCCTTACTTGTTGTTGCCACCATGAAGAAGAAAAGAAGCATGAATACGATGTCTGGCAGCGAGGAAGTATTCACTCCCGGCATTGGTCTGCTTCCGTCTTTTTTAAACTTTGACATAACTTCTTATTTTTTCGGTGTTACTTCGATAATTCGTGCAGGGTACAGGATTTCAAGTAAATCCATCATGGCCTGATCTTCTGACTTTTTATCTTGGTCGAAGCGACGTTTCAAAACGCTGTAAGGCATTCCGAAAAGGCGTTCACATTCACCATTTCTCAATTCAAAAATTGCTTCTTCAATTTCCGTTTGCATCTTAGCAAAAATGCTGTACGCAGTTGCTTGTTGAACTTCAATACGGATATTGGCTTGAACGTGGATTTCCGGAAGTTCGTTTGCACCGTATAATTTCAGTGCACGTTTTTTCTTTTCCCACTCATCAAGCTGATTGTATTTGAAGTTCACAATATCTGCCTTCATTCCCGCCTCTTCCATTTGTTCAATTTCGGCTTCAATTGTTGCAATGTTTTGGTCAATTGCAGACATTGAAATGCGCGAGTACATTGGGAAGTTGTTCGTTGGATCGTTCTTCTTCTCGTTTGTTTTGTAAAACTCCAAAACGAAATCAGAGATCTTATTCGGATCTTCGAAAATCATGTCACGAACCATCAATTGGTTTTGGTTGTTCGCTTTGATGGCAAGGATGTTTCGTTTTTCAACATCAACAGGCGTGCTCACCTCGACTTTCTTAGGAATACTCCGAATATAGGCCTGATCCTTGTCCATTGTAGTGGTTACAAGGAAGAAAATCAGAAGAAGGAAGGCGATGTCCGCCATCGATCCTGCGTTGATTTCTTCTATCTCTCTTTTAGCCATAATTAGGATTTCTTATTTTCTGAATCTTCCCATGAAAGGTCCAGCGATAATCACAAGCGCACCGATAAGCATTCCCACCATAATGGTCCAAATACCCGCTGTTGTTGTGTTCACGATACCTTGAGAAACAGGATTCTTCAATAATAATGTGTCAGTAGTATCTTGTGTACCTGCCGAAAGACAGATTAGGTAAATCACCAAGGAAACCATGATTCCAGCAATCGCGATTACTGTTTTCTTTGTATCCGTAATGATTTGCACAAGGAAGAACACAACTACGATTGCCAAAAGGGCAAACATTAAGATAATTGTGTACCAGATTGCATAGGACATTTGAGGTCCTTCACGGTATGCTTCTACTGCTTCTGTTCCGTCTTGCACATTCGGTGCAGCGAAAAGGAGCAAGCTCAGCACGACACCAATACCGCCGAGGCCGTACTTGATGATCGTCATCAATAAATTTGTGTTTTTAGCACTCATGTCTAAACTATTTGAATGAAGGAATTCAGCGAATTAAGCTACCGCTTTATTTTTCAAAAGCATATCGATCAAAGAAATCGATGCATCTTCCATTTCATTAACTAGACCGTCAATTTTTGACAAGATGTAGTTGTAGAATACCTGCAACACCATCGCTGAAATCAGACCGAATACTGTTGTTAAAAGGGCCACCTTAATACCATCCGCAACCGTAGTTGGTGATACCTGACCATCCTTAACGATTTTGTCGAAGGCCTGGATCATACCGATTACCGTTCCAAGGAACCCGAGCATCGGAGAAAGTGCGATAAACAATGAAATCCAAGAAAGTCCTTTTTCAAGAAGTCCCATTTGAACACCTCCATAAGAGACAACTGATTTCTCCACCATGTCAATTCCTTCGCTAGCGCGGTCAAGACCTTGGTAGAAGATAGAAGCAATTGGTCCACGAGTGTTACGGCAAACTTCTTTAGCTGCGTCAACACCACCACTTTTCAATGCAGACTCAACTTGAGCCAAAAATTTATTTGTATTGATTGTTGCAAGGTTCAAATAAACCACACGTTCGATCGCCAAGGCCATACCTACGATCATACAAATCAATACTGGCGTCATCCAAAGTGGATCCCCCTCGATGAATTTTTGCTTCATTGTTTGAACGAAGTCAAGTTGCGGCTCTTCATCGGCCGTTGCTTTGGAGTCCGTGCCTCCTTCTTTTGCTGCGTCCGTTACTTCGGTTTGTGCAGGCGTAGTTTCAACATTTGTCGAATCAGCAGAAGAAACATTGGCAAAACCAAAGGTCATAACAGCTGCGATTGCGAAAGAACTAATTACTTTTTTCATGTTCTCAAAAATTAATTTAATCGTATTCAGGTTTAAATGTAGCCAAAAATAGTAAAAATCATGCACGCAACAAGTACAAGCGAAATTTCCGTGCAAATTCACCGAAAAACTTCATATTAACATAACATAAACAAATTGCTTCCTCTTTCCTTATGGCGCTATGTTTCTGCCTTCCTTATTGCTTATTTGCAATCTGAAATAAATTGCGAATTACACCTTTACCTCATTTTGGGAATTTGATGACTGCGTCAATTTGATCCCTTCGGGAATTTTTAATTCAGCATATTTGAATGCTAGACTAAAGTTTAAAATCTCCAACTCGTAATTCTAGCTGCAAGATTGCTGCGCACCTCAGCCAACAAATTCGTAACTCGTAACTTTATTTATGTTGTTGCGGAGAGGGCCAAGAGGTGCGGAGTGAGGGTGAGGGTGAGGGTGAGAGTGAGAGCGAGAGCGAGAGCGAGAGTGAGCCCTGAAGGATCGGGACAAGAGCGAGGATCAACCCAACTCGTAATTCTGGCTGCGAGATTGCTGCGCGCCTCAGCCAACAAATTCGTAACTCGTAACTTTATTTATATTGTTGCGGAGAGGGCCAAGAGGTGCGGAGTGAGGGTGAGGGTGAGGGTGAGAGTGAGAGTGAGAGTGAGAGCGAGCCCCGAAGGATCGGGACACG
>CANGIC010000056.1 GCA_947453795.1 Flavobacteriales bacterium | reverse complement strand
TTTCAATTTCTCGATGCTTTTCAGGTCGAGGTGGTCATAATGGTCGTGCGACATCAGTAAAATATCAATCTCTGGAAGGACATCGATTAAATCTGTTGATACCGCATTAAACCGCTTAATCGAAAAAGGTGCAATGGGCGCAGCATCTTGACCAAACATCGGGTCAATGAGTAGGGTTAAGCCATTGATCCGCAGAAGCAACGCCGAATGACCATACCACACGCATTTCGAAGCATCTGTTTCAGCAAAAAATTCTTCGGCATTGAAGGGAACAAGTGGGATTTTACGCGCTGGTAGTCGGTCTTTTCGTTGAAAAAGTTGACGATACAGTAGTTTTGGAATGGCCTTAAAGGGAATATCCATGGTGGTTTCTTCCAGGTTGCAGAACTTTTCTCCATCCCAATGCTTTGAACGACTGTACGCTTGAATCTCTTGTGGGGTAACTTTCCCGCCGAACTGTTTGAGCATCTTTTACCCCTCCAATTCTTTTAATATTGCATTTACATCCTCTTCAGTGGAAGTCAGTTTCTGCTTACAGATTTTAATCAATTCAGCTGCGCGTTTCACTTTTACCGCTAAGTCATCGACCGTAATTTCGCCATCTTCCATGTCCGAAACGATGTGCTGCAATTCATCAAATGCCGCCGTGTAAGTCATTTCATTTTCCATATATTTTCTTTTTAGTCACTGTTGATTCTATTTCCAAATCAAATGATTGGGTTTTAATGATGGTGCCCTCCTCGATGTTCGTTTTCGCATTCACCGTATGACCATCAACTGTGGTAATCGAATAGCCACGTCGAAGCACATTCACTGGATCCATGAGGCGCACCAAGTTTTCTTTTTGATGGACCAGATTCATCGCATTCGAAAGCGCAGAAGACGTTCGTTGCTTCAAGTCACCAGGAACGCGCTGCACTGCTTCTTTTCCTTGTTCAATCACCAATCGCGCTGCACGACTTAGTTCCTTGTTTGAGAAATCCATCAGTTGTCTGTGTCGCCGCACGGTACCTTGTGCATTCGAGCGATAGGCATCACTGATCTTGTGCAGCTGGTTTTTATTGGCTTCACCACAGCGCTTCACCGCATTGCGGAAAAGGCGTGTTTCATTGGTAAAGTGAAGACCCGTAGTTTCCATGAGTTGTCGTGCACCAGAGGAAATCTGCTCTTGCGCATTCAAGACAGGCACAGCAAAGGCATCAAACGCTTCAAGGAGAAAGTCCGCCAGTTCGGTAGGTGTTATTGCATTGCGAAAGGCCACCATTTCTGCTACCGTCATATTTGTCGAGTGACCAATGCCTGTTAAAATGGGTAAGGGGAAGGTCGCAATCGCCTTGCAGAGTGAAAAATTGTTGTAGCACGACATACCCACTTCACCACCACCACCACGAACGATGACCACCACATCGAAGTGGTGCTTGACCCGTTCAATTTTTTTCAATTGCTCCTGTATGGATGCCACCGCCATATCGCCTTGCAAGTATGCGGGGAACAACATCGTGAACAGACGGTATCCGCGTGAGTTTTGATCCAACACCTGCATGAAGTCGGAAAGTCCCTTGCTTTGGTCAGCAGAAATGACAGCAACGCGCTTAGGCAACAAGGGAAAATCGAGGAATTGGTTTTTATTCAGAATGCCTTCCGCCTGAAGCTTTTTCAATGTTTCCTGACGTTCCTTCTGCAATTCACCCAGCGAGTAGCTCGGGTCGATGTCCAACACTTGAAGACTTAAGCCATAGGTTTCATGAAACACAATTTTCACTTGCATCAGGAGGGTTGTTCCTTCTTTGAGGGGTTCCTTCACCACCTCCGCAAATTGCTTTTGGATGCGCAGGAGATTCTGACTCCAAATGGTTGCACCAATCTGTGCCACGATACGGTCATCTTCCTTCTGCACCAACTCAGGAAAGGCGTGTCCACTTGGAAAGCGATTGAGTTTATGCATCTCCGCCTTCACCCAATACAACTGTTGGTAGCGTTCCTCCAAGGTCTTTCGAATGGAGGAAACCACTTGCTTCAGCGTGAAAATTTGGCGCGTGTCTGACATGAGGGAATGAAGATAGGGATTTTCGTCTTGTAAATTTGATTGCAAAAAAAGCCTCATTCGAGAGACTTTTTAGTTTAATTTCTTTTTACGGTTTAATTGGCTTAATCTCACCATTTTTATTGATGACCAAGCTTTGTCAAATGGCTTTTTCCTTTTCTAATTATTTTCCTCATAGTAGTATGAATAGTCGATTCCTTTCATGAAGAGCTCGCGATCATTGATTTGCTTTGTTAAAGCATTCATCAACAAATCCCTCAATAAACTGCTTTCCGTTGTGCTGACGCGCATTGCTTCCATATACTCGATTTTGCCAATTTTACTCCAATCTACACATTTTTGAAGATTCTTTTTCAGCATTAAATCTAACCAAATCCGACTGCTCCGGCCGTTTCCTTCCATGAACGGATGCGCAACATTCATTTCAACATATTTGTCAACGATATCATCGAAGTTGCTTTCTGACATTTGTTCTATTCGTTTTAATGTATCATCCAGGAATCTGGCATTGGCAAATTGAAAGCCTCCTTTAGAAATGTTTTTTTGGCGGATTTGACCTGCAAATTCGTAAAGGCCTCCAAATAAATAAGCATGAATTTGCTGCAATCCTTTTGAGGTTCCGACCTCGATGTTTTCGAGCAAATTTCCTTCAAATAATGTATATGCCTTTTTCTTACTTTGACCATCAAGACTATGATCACTGTATAAGAACCAATCTAGAAATTTTAGTGCTCGGTTATTGGGAAAACTCTTCGCCAATAAGACCACTCCCTCACTGTCCAAAACATCTGTGTTGTATCTCTTGCCATCAGCAGCTTGAAGTTTGAGTTGGTTAGTGGTACTAACCAACTGACTTCCCTCTCTCTTGAGCTTGGCTTTGAGGTATTTCCAATAGTTCCTGTTTTTAGTGTAGTCAACCTCATCATTTAAAACTGAAACAATATCCAATACACTAAATTTCCAATTCGTGTTTTCTTCATCCCAAACCGCACGTACTTCGCGGTCATTAAAAAAACGAATGGATATTTTTGAGCTATTCATACAAGAATAATAACAAACTTAAAGGTAGTTCATAAATCATTATTTAAAGATAAATGGTTTGTAATCAGGATAAATTCCTTATTTCATCTACATCCTCCGTCAACAAGTTCGATAGTTTATTACCTCACCACTAAGGGCACCACTTTGCCACCTACACCATCGCTTATGCGCAATTGATACGTGCCACTCGCTAAGTTTGTCAATGGGATAGTAACGATGTTGATTCCTTCAGCACCATTGATTGTGGAATGAGAAATCACCTTACCACTTAAATCACAGACATCAACGGACAATCGGGTAGCCGAAGGCAAGGTAAAGCGCACGTTGGCTTCGTTTTCTGCTGGGTTTGGATACAGCGAAAGTTCGGCCAGTCCAAATTCATCAGTTATGCCCAATACCAATTCATCCGAAGGAGCTCCAGGATAAATGTTGATGTCGTCGATGAAGAAGTTATTCCCATTGTTTCCTTCAAAACGGAATTTAAAACGGAAGTTCTCAACGAAATAGTCGGAGGTGATGTTGGTCATGTGGACGGTTACCCAATCGCTCGGAAACGAGGGTGTCCATTGGGATGTGGCCACAAATGGGGACAAAATATCACCGTGAATGGTTCGTCGCTGCACCCAATCGTCACCGCAGTTTTTACTGATGTACACTTTCAACCATTCATCGTTGGACAAATTGCGCTTGTGGTAGGCATAGCGAAAACTCAAGGTCACGGTGCCTGTGGATGGAATGGAGGATAAATCGACCGAAGATGAAATTAACTCATCGACATTGTTACCTGCTTCATTGAAATTCAGCAACCGTGTGGATTGATTGCCTGTACATGCTGCGCCGGGCTCGATTTCAAATCCATTGTTACCGCCAGGATTGTTGATGGTCCAAAAGGGTGCAGTGGAAAGATCGGTAATGGATTCAAAACCTTCCCAGAAAGGTAAAGCTTGCGCACTTGGAAGCACGGTGATGAATGCGTTTTTTACTTCTGTAGCACTGTTATTTCCATCGCTGACAGTCAAGGCTATGGTGTAAGAACCAGGGGTGTAAAATCGAATCGACGGATTTTGTGTTGTGCTTGTAGTCCCAGCGCAGAAATCCCAATCTGTCCCTTGAATTCCCGGTGTTACGCTCCAGCTCCATGAGTTCTGATTGTGAAAGCTTCTGTCGTTGAAGAGCACCGAATCACCCGGACACATACTCGTTTTTGAGGCGTCAAAATCTGATTTACATAAGATTTGAGGGTTGTTGACCCCAGTGGCAATAATATTCGCCGGAGTGATCATTGCCGCCATGAAATTGATGTCGATGAAGTTCTGTGACATGATGCCTACCTGGTCCAACGAGAACATGTTTTGGCAGGCGTTGTAGCTCATGTAGTTTTCAATTTGATCTACCGCATCGAAGCCATAGGTGTCGTTCAATGGCACCTCTGCGCAGGAATTCAAGGCCGTTTGACAACCCCAGTAGGATTGCTGCTGCGGAGGAGTATCACAACAGTAATCACCCGCTTGATTGCAATCGTCCGTATGACAGCCCGTTGATCCATTCCATCCGGCGTCGAAGATATGTTGTAATCCCAGTAAGTGTCCCATTTCGTGGGTTAATGTGCGTCCATCGGCAGTGGAAGCGGTCTCAATGGTTCCGAATGAATCGTGACGAATCAAGATCCCGTAATTGGCTCCATTGGGAAAGTACGGAAGATAGGCGTAACCTAGGATAATTCCCGTTCCACCACCTGCGATTGAATTCACGACCCAGATGTTGATGTACTTGTCCATCGGCCATTGGTCTGAACCTCCATTTACCGCATATTTACATGCATCATCCGCATTGTAGGTAAGTCCGGGTGCATTGACACGAATGATTCCATTGGTGCAGTTGCCATCAGGATCAATTTGTGCCAAGCGAAATTTCACATCCATCATTCCTGCTTGCGGTGCAAAAGGCGCTGTTGGGGTGTTGCGTGTGGCTGTAGCATCCGAATTTTGACGGTTGTAGTCCGTGTTCAAAATCATCAAGGCATCGAGCACCTGTTGATCGGAGATGTTACCAATGCCATTGTCGTGAATGATATGGACAACGACTGGGAGGTAGATCGTTGATTTAGGCAGTGCACCTTCACCGTTGGCCGCATTCGTCATCCCTTGGTGCATGCGTTGCTCAAAGTCTGGATATTGGGCTTTCAACTGTTGAAGAATCTGATCGGTACCACACCACTTATCTTGCTGCGCGAGCGCCAATCCACCAATGATTAGAGCTGCTATTCCTGCGATAAATCTCATATTTCTTCCATTAAAAAAGGGCCTTCTCACGAAGACCCTTAAATTGTTTTATACTCTTTTTATTTCACTACAAACTGCATCGTTTGTTGTATCTCACCAAGTGTCAATGTCATGAAATAACTTCCTGCTGCAAGTTCTTTCACCGAAAGCATGGCAAGGTTTGACCCGGATGCTGCATTGATTACTTCTGTACGAATTACTTTTCCAGTAACATCCCTCAATTGGATTACCGCTTTTTCCGCATTCAATGCTGAGAACTGAATATTCAATTCATTGTCTGTTGGATTTGGGAACAAAGAAAGATCTTGAATCAATCCGTTATCTGCCAATCCAGCAGAAACTAGGTTGTCTGAAGGCCCACCTTGATAGATATTGATATCATCCAAGTACATGTTGTTTCCTCCATTTCCTTCGAAGCGGAACTTGTAACGGAAGTTATCTACCCATTGGTCACTGAAGATGTTGATCATGTGTACTGTTGTCCAATCTGCGGCAGTCGTCGGTTTCCAAGAAGAGGTGCTTGTCAATGAAGAAAGCGTGCTTCCACCCAATGTTTTGCGTTGCAACCATGTGCCACCACAATCGTTGGTGATGAATACTTTCAACCATTCGTTGTCGGCCGTTGTTTTCTTGCGGTATGCATAGCGGAAACTAAGGGTAACCGAGCCAACAACCCCTGAAAGATCAACCGGTGATGAAATCAGCTCGTCGATATTTGATCCAGTCTGACCGAAGTTCACCACCTTGGCGCATTTCGTTCCTGAATGACTGGTTGTCGTTTCAATGGTCCACGCATTGTTGTTGTTCGGATTGTAAACTTCCCAACTTTCGATGCCGGCCAATGTAGTATACGATTCAAATCCTTCTAAGAATGGAAGTGAGGCAGATGCCGGCAAGACATGCACGTAACTTGTTTTCGTCGCTGTATTGGTATTGCTTCCATCGGTTGCCGTCAATGTCACTGTATAAAGTCCTGGTGTTGAATAGGTCACAACTGGATTCTGCGCGGTCGATGTTGCTGGAACACCACCTTGGAAGGTCCATGACCATCCTGTTACGGCATTGTATGAATCGTCAGCAAATGCGATTGAATCGCCAACACAAACAGAAGTTTTGTTGGAAGTAAATTCAGCTTTACACAAAACAAGTGGTGCATTTGCTCCTGTTGCTGTCAGGTTTGCTGTTGTCCATAGTTTATTTCTTCCACCAGTATTACCTGTACAGGCAGTTCTCATTCGTGTTACCTGACCCGGAGTAAACATTTTTGAACAGTAAGAATAATCCATGTAGTTTTCTACATTGTCGCGAACATCGTATGTCCAATATGAGTTGATTGAATTGCACGTATTTGCAGTCAACAAGCATGATGTTACCCCAATACAATTTGGCGTATCTGTTACGGCATCGTCTGTGCTGCAGCTTGACGCATTTCCTGGGTTATTGTTTCCACCCCAGGTGTGGTCAAGGTTAAACCAGTGACCAACCTCATGTGTCAATGCGCGGCTAGTACCTGTTGAACTTGTACCAATTGCACCCACGTAATCGTGCAAAATCCAAATCCCATTGTACATGGATTCACCACCAAAACCGGCAGCAAAAGGCTTCATGGTATATCCTGCGGCACCACCAATTTCTCCACAAACGAAGATGTTTAAGTACTTACTTCCGGACCACTGTCCTTGGTACACATCGTTGCCTGCGACAATCGCATCGACCTGTGCATTTCCGTCAGCACCAATGTAACTCATTGATGAAAGTGTGCGTGTAATTCCTTTAAAACACTGACCATTTGGAGCAATGGTAGCCAATACAAACTCGATTTCCACATCGGCAGGCATTCCCTGAAAATCTGACTGAACATTTCCTGCATCGGCATTTTGAAGGCGGTAATCTCTGTTTAAGATATCCACTTGATTAAAGATTTGTTCATCGCTGATATTTTCAACACCAGCAGTATGAAGCACGTGAAACACCACTGGAATTTTGTACACGGTGCCTTTCGGAACGCTTCCGTCTCCCTTGTGATTTTTGTTGCTTTGCTGCTCTTCGTCTAACAATGATTGCGCAAACGCTGGATTTTGTTGAATCATCTGCTGCAACTTCTTGTGTTGACCACAGTATTCCACCTTTTCACCGTCGCGGCAATTTGTAGGATCAATTGTAGGTGTTTGCGCTATAACTGCCTGGCTAGCAAATAACAAACATCCAATAATCCACGAATTCAAAGTTTTCATTTTTAACATTTGAAGTAAATATCCTTGTTTAAAATCGCTCTAAATTACATAATGGTTTGCTTACTGCCTAAAAAACAGTAGGTCAAAAGACCATTTTTGTAGAAAAAATTAGTTGTCGTTTTTCATTCGATCTCGCGGAGGGAGCAAACAACGCGACCAATGTCTTCGTGTACAATCAATCGAAAAAGCTTATCTGCAGCGACTTGGGGGTCGGTCAATTCATCGTTCTTTTTAAGGTCAAGAAAGGTGTCTAAACTTGAAAAATTCGTTGCAGATGCAGACCTGATTTTTTCTTGCATGGCGGTATCAATAACTCCTGGAGCTACCGACCACACTTTGACATCACGCCCTTTTTCGTTTTCTTCCAATTGAAGTGTTTCGGAAAAACGATCGAGAGCTGCTTTAGATGCACAGTAAGCCGCCCATCCAGGAATGGCACGGGTCGCCGCTCCCGAACTGATATTCGCAATCTTTACAGCGCCAGTTGAATGGTGTAAACACGCCCACGAAAGAACCATTGGTGCCAAGGTGTTGACCCGCAATACTTCCTCGAAATCAGGTTGTTCTTGGTCACTGATTCGCTGAATATGTCCAATCTGTCCAGCATTATTGATCAGAATAATTTTCTCACTTGAAAAATCAAACTGGATGTTCTCCAAATCTGAGGTTAGGTTTAAATCACAGGACTGAAAGGAGTATTGCTCATGTTGAATGTCAGACGATCGCCCAATACCAATGACAGTATATCCCTCGTTCAGGAACTTTTCTGCCACCGCTTTACCGAGACCACGCGAAACACCAGTCACATATACTTTTGTTGCCATGTAGCTTAACCCAGGGCTTGCGTCAAGTCGGCAATAAGGTCATCCGCATCTTCGATACCCACAGAAAGGCGAATTAAGGAATCAACCACCCCTGTTTTTTCGCGCACTTCCTTTGGGATAGACGCATGTGTCATGGTTGCAGGGTGACCAATCAATGATTCAACACCACCCAATGATTCTGCAAGAGCAAAAATTTCTACTTTTTTCACTACTTCCAAGGCATCTTCAAGACGATTGCCTTTCATGGTAAATGAGATCATACCTCCATAGCCACGCATTTGTTTACGCGCTACATCATGGTTTGGGTGCGTTGTGAATCCAGGCCAGTATACTTTTTCAATTTTCGGGTGGTTCACCAAGAAGTTGGCTAATTTCTCTCCGTTTTCGCAATGGCGTTGAACGCGCAAATGCAAGGTTTTGATACCACGCAGCACCAAGAAAGAATCCATCGGTGCTGTAACAGCCCCCGTTGAATTTTGAATCCGGTACATTTCCTTTGCGATTTCTTCATCGTTGCACACCAAGGCACCCATCACCACATCAGAGTGACCACCAAGGTATTTCGTTACCGAGTGCATCACGATATCCGCACCTAAATCCAAGGGATTCTGAAGGTAAGGTGTCGCAAAGGTGTTATCTACACACAATAGGGCACCTGCTTTTTTTGCGATGGATGCCATTGCTTCGATATCGATAATGTTCATCATTGGGTTGGTAGGGGTTTCCACCCAAATCAACTTTGTATGCGCATTTACATGCGACTCAACACTTGCCGGATGCTGCATGTCCACAAAATGGAACTTAATGCCATACTTCTCAAAGATCGTTTTGAACAGCCGATAGCTTCCTCCGTAAAGGTCATTTGTGGAGATCACCTCATCACCAGGGTTAAGCATTTTAATCACACAATCAATCGCCGCCAATCCAGATCCAAAACATGCCCCAAAGTTTCCATTTTCAATGGCTGCAATGTTCTTCTCTAGCGCATGACGTGTAGGATTTAAGGTACGTGAATATTCATATCCTTTATGATTTCCCACCCCATCTTGCACATAAGTGGACGTTTGATAAATAGGTGTCATGATGGCTCCTGTAGATTCATCGGGGTGCACACCAGCATGTATGGCTTTTGTTGCGAATTTCATGAAAAGGCGAATTTAGATTTGCAGGTAAAGGTACATCAAAGCGCAAGATTGAGCGCTTTTCCGAACTGAAAATTATTGCAGCACGACAAGTTTTCCGCTTTTCGTTTGACCATCATCACGGGTGGCACGATAGAAATAAATACCCGACTCGTCAGCACTTAAATCAATGCTGTTGTGCAATGATTCCATAGTCTTTTGCAGAATTATTCGACCATTCACATCCGTAATCGTCAGTTCCAAGGTATGTTGAGACTCTTGTTCCACCTGAAATACGCCATTCGAAGGATTCGGGAAGATGTTAAGTTCCTTTTCGATACTGTTTTCCTCCAATCCACCAAAAAAGTCAACACAGCCGATATAACTGTCGGGAATAAGTTCACTGTACTGAAAGGCGTTAGAAACAACTTGGACACTGCCTGATTGGTTTGGCGAAAAAGAAAGTGGGGTCAGAATATGGTCAGTTGAAGTCATGGGTTGAGTACCCCATCCACAGGAAAAGAATCCACCATTGAAAAAGGTCATTGAAGAATCTGCTCGCGATACACCGATGTGGTAATTTGTCATTAATGATGCCCCTTTAATTCCGTAGAGCGGCCCATTACCAACGACGAAGAAGCCATTATTTGTAGATGGTAATACAGCAAAAGATGCTAATCCTAAATGAGCCTGCAATTCACCAACACCATTTTTATCTGCTGAAAGCACAAATCCCATCCAAAACTGCTCTCCTGAACTAAATAAAAAACTAGAGTCTTCTCTTACCGTGAGATCAATTGGCATATTCGTACCAAACAATTGTGCGTCGTAAAGTTTAGCCCATTGAAAAGTTCCATCGGTACTTGACTTAACGAGCATTAGTTGGTAAGACGTCGTGTTTGTAGAGGAAAAAACAAAGCTTGAATCTACCAATTCGAGATCGTGAATAATCGTTTCCGGATAACTTTGTGACCAGGCCACTGTGCCATTTGAGAGAATACGCATAACTATACTTTCATTGCCTGCCTTCGGCACAGTTAGAACAAAAGAGCTGTCTGACAAGGCAACAATACGGTAAGCATTTTCTGTTACACTCAAGCCATTAAATACCTTTGACCAAACCATATTTCCATTACGATCGTATTTCACCACCAAAAATCCAGCTGTAAATGAGTCGTGTTTTTTTGCCAAAAGCACGATTCCTGAATCCAAAGAACCACATGCGGCTTCATAGGTATTGTAGGGCATCAATTGGTCTTTAACAGTGCGTGTCCAAAGGGTATCGCCATTTCTTGAAATCTTTGCACAAAACGCATTCAAAGCGATGCCATCATTACTTTGAGATTGTCCCGCAACGATAAAACTAGAATCCTTTAAAACATTAATAGTTTTGATCAATACATTATCCGTTTGAACAGTTCCCGAAGCACCAGCAAGGCTTTTCCCCCAAAGAATATCGCCCAAAGAATCAAGACGCATGATGCCTGACTGCGACCAATTGTACTGTGAAGCGATGACAAGCCCCCCGTCACCTGAGGAAGTTACAGACTGACCTTTCAAGTCGATATTGCCTGTGTAGTAGACCTTGGAGTACAGCGAGTCTTGTGCGTAGGCAACAGTCGTTGTGATTAAAAAGGCAAGGATAAGTGTTTTCATGTCAATGATTTGAGGTGTAAGTTGGACAAAAAAACGACAATCGGCAATGATTTAGGTCTGTTTTTTCAAAATAGGGTATGTAGAAACACTACTCTTCCAATTTCGCTGCTGCCTTTAATTCTTCTTGCTTCCGCTTAATCAACTCGGTGTTGAGTACCATCAGTTTATCCACAGGGGTAATTGGTTCAGAAGTTAAAGGGAACAAATCCATCAGCTCACCGCTGTAGTAGAACTCATAGCATAAGCCACCAAAAGTATATTCACGCTCGGCTACATTGAAATTCGATCCTCCTACCTTCGGGTGTTTACTCGGCTTGCTCTTGTGGAATCCTAGGTTGAATAATGTGGCAATGATTTCAGGTCGAAAGGCCAAGGAGTAACCGGCTTTTTCCCAATGGGCCTGGTATTGTCGAATTAAAAAGGCAGTGTACAGATACGAATAGTAGTGGTCACCACCTTTGATCAAGCGTTGAATGGTTTTTAGTTTGTGCGATTCAATACTTGCATCCACCACATCAGGAAAGGAGTCACTTACGTTGATGCAATTCTGGAAGTAATCTCCCGCATAAAAGTCAGAATTCTTATTGAACACATTGCTTTCAATACGAACGGCAGTGTGCTGGAGAATACCTGTTACGCCATAACCGCGATTTGTGGGCATCATCAGACGATTGAATGGCATGACATACTGCTTGAATTTCTCACGGCCTGAATTGAACATCCGCACTTGTTCACCCACCAGACACATCACCAATAAACGGGATTCCACCCCCGTAATGCGTGAAACGGAATCAATCGCTGCTTTATCTCTTGATACCGAAGTGCAAAAGTCTTCCCAAGCTTGTGAATGTGCCCACGGATAGAGTGAGGTCGATTGTTTACTGTACGAGTGATCGATCTTCTTAAAGGCCTTCTGGACAGTTTTGTCTTTTTTCAGAAAAACGCGGACTGCGTCGAGCATACGATCGGCAATTTTAACATCATTCGTTTTGAGGTAGGCAGATAGAATGATCTCCGCATTTTTCGGATACTTATTCGAAAGCACACCAATCTTTTGGTAAATCCTTACGCGAAGTGCCTGTTGCTCTGATGAATCTAAGTCCTTGTTGTTCTTCGCGGACACCTTGTCAAAATACCTATTGTTGATGTCCACATCCCCCGCATCGTGCGTCCATTTCATTTTTACCGCCAATGCCGTAAACATTAAAAACAAAGCCACCGCGGCCAATAAATGAACGATAACCTTATACGAAATGATAAATGCCCTTTTCACAGATGATATTTTTTTTGCGAAAGTAATAGAAATAGACAAATGACGCGTCAGCCTTGGCTGACTATTGGACAAAAGACTAAAAGATATCAGGATGTCAAGATATTAAGATTTTAGGACTCGAGTATACTTCGGAAGTCAC
>CANGIC010000055.1 GCA_947453795.1 Flavobacteriales bacterium | reverse complement strand
ACCATCAAAAAAGTTGCTCCGGAAGTTCAATCAGATGTGCAACTCACTGCCAGACAGCTGCGCGAACCCGCTTTTGGAATCATTACCCAATCGGCCAAATCAATTTATGAAGGACAGCCACTTGTTTTGTCCGCGAAGATTTACACCCGCTTCAATGCCACACATCTCGAAAATTATAAAACCTTCGCGATGGATGGCGTCATTGATAAGCACGACATTGGAAATTCAAGCCGCATCTTACTGGAAGAAGCGCGCATTCGAGGAAACAGTTATTACACCTTTGACTACGATAAAAAAGTCGTGTTTCCCACAGGCGCCGGAAAAAAGAAAATCGACCCTTTCAAACTCATCTTACACAGCGCCTTTGATGCTGTTTCGATCACCTCATCTGGCGCTAGCGTTGACATAAAACCTTTGCCGCCAGGAGCGCCATCAAGCTTTACAGGCGGTGTTGGGTCATTTACCATTTCTCGCGAGGTGTCCGACACACGCATGCGTCAAGGCGATGTCTTCACCATGAAAGTGACCATAGCAGGAACGGGGAATTTACAGAACATCGGAGAACCAAAACTGGAACTGCCTGACGGATTTGTCCTTTACGGAGACCCTGTGATGACCGAAGATCTATCGTACTCTTTTAAAGGCGCTGAGGGCTCCATCACCTTTGAGTTCAACATTCAAGTCAATCGAGCGGGAGACTTAAGCTTACCGCAAACAACCTTCGCCTATTTCGATCCGATCAAAGAGAAGTATATCGAGTCATCGACCGAACCTATGATTTTGAAAATTCAACAAAATCCGAACTTTCAGAATACATCCAACGGCGAACAACCGCTTGCAAGCACGCTCGATTTATGGGGTCCAATGCGTGACGAAATCGGCGCTTCCGATGGTAAAGAATTAGGTTTCGGAAGTCCGTTGTATTGGGGTTTGCTCGGCTCACCGCTATTTGTTGCCTTCCTTTTCGGCTTGTGGTTGAGAAGAAAAGACATGGCGCCGATTCAACCAGATATCCCTACTCGACTTTCCCGTGAAGAAATCAATGCCAAATTTGACCAATTATCCATTACTTATTCTGAACGCAACGCCCACTACTTTTCTGCCATTCAAGGGATTGTAGAAATGGAAATCAATACGTGTCTAAATTTATCAAACACAGTACCCAGCACCCGTGAGATGATTGTGCATCAATTGATTAAACACGGTGCTTCCGATACGCAGATTTCTCGGTACACATCGTTGATGTCAACCTGTGAAAATGCACAATACGGAATGGGGATTGAAGCTATTGATGCAGAAAACCTGCTTACGGAAGCTCGTCAATTTGTCCTTGAATTGCACAACGCATGAAACGAATTACAGCAATTCTATCGCTATTAATTGGAATTTATTCCTCTGCTCAAAGTGACTTCGAGAAAGCCGTCGCGATGAGCAATAGCAGAGAATATGACCAGGCAGCAACTATATTCTTAAAACTTGCGGGACAAACGCCAGAAAACACAAGTGCCTACTTCAATGCGGGAAATTGCTACCGTCACCTGAATCAAAACGGGATGGCCATCTGGGCTTACTTTAAGGTGCTGAAATTAAACCCTTCAGACCAAGAAGCGTCGAAAAATAGCGATGCCTGCAGAAAATTCTTGGGTTTGACCGACACCCCATTTCAAATTGCAACTCCATTCGAGCGAGCTTTGATCAGTTTTGGACTTTCGACCTGGACCTATTTGAGTGTTTTCATGTCATTTGCAGCAGGGATTTGTTTGTTTTTTCTCTTGCGAAAAAATGATTTCTCACGACACCCGATGCTACGCGTGGTTGGCTTTACTTCCTTTATAATCCTGAGTTTTTCCATTTTTTCCGCCTACTCCACACAAGCGTATTTACAGCAGAAATCGTACGGTGTGGTTATTGAAAAATCAGCACCTGTTTTCGTGAATGACCTTGGAGAACGTTCAACGTTAACCTTACCAGAGGGAACCATGGTCAACTATGTAGGCCTTACAAAAACAAAAACATCCGTCAAATTGCAAAACGGCAAAAGCGTTTTTCTTCGGGACTCAGATATCCGTTGGATTTAAAGGCACTTTAAAACACGTGTTAATTCAGTACCTTTGACGCCGTAAATGAGCGAGCAGCGTATAAATATTCGATCTTTAGACTTCAATCAACTGAAAGAAGCCCTATCCGAACGTGGAGAAAAATCGTTTCGCGCCAAGCAAGTGTATGAATGGCTCTGGCAAAAAAATGCCCACGCATTTAGCGACATGTCCAACTTAAGCAAGGAGCTTCGTGCCCTACTTGACCAAGAATTTTACATCGATCATTTGACCGTTCGCGATCAGCAAATCAGCAGTGATAAAACCATCAAGTGCGCCTTTGGGATTGATGATACAAAAGTTGTTGAGGGTGTTTTGATTCCCACAAGCTCGCGCACCACAGCATGTATTTCTTCGCAAGTGGGCTGTAGTTTATCGTGTACATTTTGTGCGACAGGGAAACTAAAACTGTTGCGTAATTTAAGTGCCGGTGAAATTGTAGATCAGGTGGTCTATCTCCGTGATCAAGCCGATTCGCGCTACAGCACTCCACTCACAAACATCGTGTACATGGGCATGGGTGAACCACTGTTGAACTACAAAAACGTACTTCGCTCTGTGGAAATGATTACCTCACCGGAAGGATTGGGCATGTCACCAAAACGCATAACGGTTTCTACAGCAGGAATTGCCAAAATGATTCGCAAACTCGGGGACGACGAGGTAAAATTCAATTTAGCCCTTTCGCTGCATGCCGCCAACGATGCGAAGCGCAGCAAGATCATGGAAATCAACGACAGCAATAACCTCCAAGAATTGTCGGAGGCCTTGCAATATTTCCACGAAAAGACAGGCGCGCGCGTAACATTTGAATACATCATATTCAAAGATTTCAACGACCGCATTGAAGATGCCCAGGAACTTGCTGTTTTTGCGAGATGTGTACCCTGTAAGATCAATATTATCGAATACAACCCCATTGATGAAGGCGGCTTTCAACAAGCGAGTAAAGAAAGCGTTGATGCCTTTGCTGCCTTCCTAGAATCCAAAAATCTCGTGGTCAATGTGCGCCGCAGCCGAGGAAAAGACATTGATGCAGCATGTGGACAATTGGCCAATAAAAACAAGGCGATTGTGGAACGCGCGGGGATTTTGAAGTGATGAGTTACGAAATAGACAAAAGACACTTCTTCGCTCGTTGAGCTTCGAAGGACAATGGACCGCTGCGCTGAAGGACTTTAAAAGTTACGAGTTACCAATTACGAGTTACGAGTTGGAAAATTTTCGGTTCAGGCTAGAATTCAAAAGATCACGAATAAAAATTCCCGAAGGTGTCAAATTGATACAGTCATCAAATTCCCAATAGAATTAAAGCTGTTTAAGATTTAACTCGTAATTCGTGGCATCGAGAACCTCAGCAACCAAATTCGTAACTCGTAATTCGTAATTCTCTTTTGTCTCTTGTCTCTTGTCTTTTCAGTATATTTGTTTCCATGCGAACTGTCGATGAAATAATGCACCCTATACAGTCAGAAATGACTGAGTTTGAAGTGCGTTTTCGTCAGAGTATGAAGTCGAAAGTTCCGCTGCTCGACAAGATAACCCATTACATTATTCGCCGTAAAGGCAAGCAAATGCGACCGATGTTCATCTTCCTAACCGCAAAAATGTTGGGTGACATGAACGACCGTTCGTACGATGCCGCTTCACTCGTTGAATTGCTCCACACCGCAACATTGGTGCACGACGATGTGGTTGACGATGCCAATGAGCGTCGGGGTTTTTTCTCTGTAAACGCCTTGTGGAAAAATAAAATTGCTGTCTTGGTGGGAGATTATATGCTCTCGCGCGTATTGCTTTTGTCGATTGAGAAGAAGAATGTTCGATTGCTCGAAGTTGTTGCACGCGCGGTGCGCGAGATGAGCGAAGGAGAACTGCTGCAAATTGAAAAAGCCCGACGTTTGGATATTACCGAGGAGATTTACTTCGAAGTGATCCGCCAAAAAACAGCTTCTTTGATTGCCACCTGTTGTGAAGCAGGAGCCATCTCCGTTGATCGAGAAGACATGAGTGAGCGTATGCGCAAATTTGGCGAATTGGTTGGTTTGGCCTTTCAAATTAAGGACGACATTTTTGATTATGGAACATCTGGGAAGATTGGAAAACCAACAGGGCTAGATATTCGTGAACGAAAAATGACTCTGCCCTTGATTTACACATTGAATACAGCACCAAAAGAGGTGCGCAAAGAATTGATCAATATTGTAAAAAATAAAAACGAAAAAACCAAGCAAGTGCGTCGCGCTGTGGAGTTGGTGATTCAATATGGCGGCATTGACTACGCGCAAAGTAGGATGCTGGAATTGAAAGCACAAGCTTTAGAATTGCTCACGGACATCCCCGATTCTGAAGCGAAGAAATCATTGATTGGATTGGTGGAATACACGACGGTACGCGAAAAATAAAATGAACCATGTATAGAATAATTACCCTTAGTTTCCTTTGTTTTTTAATGTTGGCGAGCTGTGGAACAAGCGAAGAAACGGATGAAGCGACAACTCCTCAAAAGAAGGAAGTATTAGTAGAAGTGAAGGATGGAGTATATACCGAATGGTACCCCGGAAAGAAAAACATCAAGTTCAAAGGTGGCATGACGAAAGACAAAAAACGCAACGGTCGTTGGATGTTCTATTCAGAAAATGGCGCAGAACTGTCCACAACAATGTATGAAAATGGCATCCGTGAAGGATTTACGATTGTAAAGTATCCCAACGGGGGTATACACTACCGCGGTGAATACAAAAATGATGTTACTGTGGGGATATGGACCACTTACGATGAAAAAGGCAATGTTACGGACGAAAAAGATTTCGGTTATCCGGTAGAATAGTTGATGTCTAAAATTCCACCACATATCGTAGATGAGGTAATGCAAACGGCACGGATCGAAGAAGTGATCGGTGAGTTTGTCAGTTTGAAACGTGCAGGTTCTAATCTGAAAGGATTAAGTCCCTTTACCGATGAGAAAACACCTTCCTTTGTCGTTTCTCCCGCAAAGCAAATTTTCAAATGTTTCTCCACAGGCAAAGGCGGTACAGTTGTGACCTTCATCATGGAGAAAGAGCATTTTTCTTTTCCCGAGGCCATCCGCTGGCTCGCTGACAAATACGGCATTCAAATTCCTGAAGATGCGCCCGAAAGTGCGGAACAAATTGCAGCAACCACAGAACGCGAGAGTTTATTCATCATCAACGAGTTTGCAAAAGAACATTTTAAAGAGCGCCTACACAACTCGGAAGAAGGAAATGCAATCGCCCTATCCTACTTCGAGGAGCGCGGCTTTAGAAAGGATATCATTCAAAAATTTCAACTCGGTTATTGCTTAAACAGTGGAGACGATTTCACCAAAACTTCTCTCGGCAAAGGGTATAAATTGGAGTTTCTAGAAAAGGTTGGCCTTGTAAAATCAAAGGACGAGCGCCATTTCGACTTTTTCCGAGGACGGGTAATGTTCCCCATTCACAGCGTGTCCGGTCGGGTACTCGGCTTTGGTGGTCGAACATTATTCACGGATAAAAAAATTGCCAAATACTTCAATTCACCTGAAAGTCCAATTTATAACAAGAGTGAAATCTTGTATGGCTTGTACTTCTCGAAAGGGGATATTATCAAGTACGACAATTGCTTTTTGTGCGAAGGATATACCGATGTTATCAGCATGTACCAAGCGGGGATTCAGAATGTCGTTTCCTCCTCTGGAACATCCCTGACAAAGGACCAAATCAAACTCATCCGTCGTTACACCAACAATGTGACGATCTTATACGATGGAGATGCGGCAGGAATCAAGGCCTCCTTCCGGGGAATTGACTTGATCCTTGAAGAGGGGTTGAATGTCAAGGTTGTCCTCTTTCCCGATGGCGAAGATCCAGATTCCTATTCCAAAAAGGCAAGTTCAGAAGAGCTTGAAACCTATATCAAAGAACACACGCAGGATTTCATTTCGTTTAAATCGGATATCCTCCTAAAAGAAGGCGAAAAAGACCCTATCAAATTGGCGGAACTGATTAAGGACATTGCGCATTCGGTGGCCTTGATTCCGGATCAGATTACGCGTACGGTCTACATGCAACAGATTTCGACGCGTTTTGGGATCAGTGAGCAAGTGGTAGCTGGTGAATTGATGAAGCTTCGGAAGAATGTTGTTTCCCAGCAACTGGAGCAACCCGAACTTCGCGAAATAAGCACACCAAAAGAAGCGGAGCCGCTTACCGACCTGCAGCCAAATAGGGACAGGAACGACCTTTACCGCGACGAAAACGGATTGGTTCGCCTCCTTATCAAATTTGGAACTCGACTTGTGCAAACCGAACATGTCAATGAGCAAGGCGAAAAATCATTGAGCGAGACAAGTGTGATTGAGCTGATTTGTCATGAGTTGGACAAAGACGGTTTGACCTTCACCACCCCCTTGTTCGAAACCATTTATCGGCTATTTCGCGAAGGACTTTCGGAAAATACCTTATTGAAAACAAGTTATTTCAAACACTTGGAAGACCAAGATGTGGTGCGCTATGTGACCGATATCGAATCATCGGATCATGAACTCAGCGCGCATTGGATTAACAAGTACAACATCCACACGCGATCGGAATCCGACAAACTTAACGAAGCGGTGATGAACGCCATATATAGCTTCAAATCAGCAAAAATTGAACAGCGCATCGATGAAATTCGTTTGAAACTCTCCGCAGCGGTAGAACCTGATGACAATGAAATGAACGATTTAGTCGCTGAACAAATCCTCCTGGAAAAAATAAAATTGGCGTTTTCTGAAAAACTTGGACGAATAATATTGAGATAAGATGTTAAGCAATACAATTTTCAATCTAGGTCCCTACGAAGTATGCTTTTGGAATATTATATTCCTAGCGCTTATTTTCTTCGTTGCAATGATATTAAGGCGTGTGATTCATCGTTCCTTAAAACGCTATTTGCAACAGGCCAACATTCGCGTTGAAGGCAGAAATGTCACGTGGCTTCGGCTCTTGAGTCAAAGTGTGTACATTATTGCGGTGTATATTTCCGTATTGAGTTTCAACTTCAACAATGAGGATGTCACTTTCGGAGATTTCTTGAACTTCAAACTTATCGAATCTAAAAAATTCACCTTAAGTTTTTACCACATCCTTTCCATTGTCACGATTTTCTTTTTCGCTAGGATCATCCTGAACGTCGTCAAATTATACATCAGCAAGCGCTTGCGCAGAAAACCGGACTTCAACCCTGCAACCGAGTTTGTCTATGTGCAGATTGCAAAGTACATTATTTACATATTTGCGTTTCTCACCAGTTTAAAGGCGCTTGAAATCGACCTCTCCTTGCTGATTACAGGTTCATTAGGGATTTTTGTCGGCCTGGGTCTCGGTTTACAAGATGTGTTTAAGGACATGTTTGCCGGAATCGTTTTATTGGTGGAGGGAAATGTGCGCGTTGGTGACATTGTCGAGGTTTCGAATAACGGAAAAACAGAAGGATTTGTCGCCAAGATTTTGAAGATCAACATTCGAACGACGCAAATCGAAACACGCGATGGGAATGTGCTCATCATCCCAAATACAAAACTCACCCAGGAATATGTAGAAAATTGGAGCCACGGTTCCGAATTGTCGCGTTTTAAAATCAACCTCACGATTGAATATGGATGTGATGCAGAATTGGTGACGCGCTTATTGAAACAAGCCGCATTGGCACATCCAAAGGTGCGAAAAACACAACCTATTGAAGTTCGACTTTCCCATTTTGGCGATAGTGGATTGGATATGGAATTGATTTTCTGGGCAGATCAAAGTTGGGAAATCAACAATTACAAGTCTGAAATTCGCTTTGAAATCGATCGCCTTTTCCGTGAATATGACATACATGTTCCTTACCCTCAGCGCACCATACACCTGAAGAATCATTCATCCTCCAACAATAATTTATAGCGTTGAATGGTATTTTCAAGTCCTAAATACAAGGCATCGGAAATAAGCGCATGACCAATGGACACTTCTGCCAACCAAGGAATAGAGTGCTTGAAAAACCTTAAGTTTTCCAAGCTTAAGTCATGTCCAGCGTTGATTTCCAATCCAAGTGATTGTGCCAGTTCGGCAGCCCTTACATAGGATTCTACCCCTTTTGATGGATTCAACGAAAACTCTTCCGCAAAAGGTCCAGTATATAGTTCAATCCGATCCACACCACATTTTGCTGCATATTCAATATGGATGGGATTGGTATCCACAAAGATGGAACTTCGCACACCTAAACCCCGAAATTCTTTCACCAATTCAGCCAATAGATCTTGGTGTTTAACTGTATCCCAACCCGCATTGGACGTCAGCACATGCGGTGGATCAGGGACGAGCGTCGCTTGAGCAGGGAGTGTATCCTCAATGAGGTGCATGTATCGTTCATCGGGGTAGCCCTCAATGTTGAATTCGGTCGTTACCACTTCTTTCAAATCATAGACATCTTGCGTGGTGATGTGACGTTCATCGGGACGAGGATGCACCGTAATGCCATCCGCACCAAAGCGTTCACAGTCGATAGCTACTTGAACTACATTTGGTGTATTTCCACCGCGTGCATTTCGGATTGTGGCGATTTTGTTGATGTTAACGCTCAATTTGGTCATGATTCCTAACATTTTTTGGCAGCGTAAAAATACGAAGTTCAGAACTTAATTACTACTTTGGCTACACGAATGAGAGCAATAGAACTGATTACGGAAGAAATTCCTCCACTAACCCACAACGATACAGGTGAAAAAGCCCTTCGGTGGATGGATGAATTTAAGGTTTCTCACCTTCCCGTGCTTAAGAATGGGAATTTTGTTGGTGTCCTGTCCGAATCGGATGTATTGGACAAAATGGACCTTGATCAAACACTCGATGTATTGTTCGATCACCTCCCACGCCCCTATGTTTTTGCGCAGGCACACATCTATGAAGTACTTGCAAAAATGTCAGATCTTCGCATAAGCATCATGCCCATATTGGATGAAAACGAAGTCTATCTGGGCTGTACAAGTGTCTACCATTTAATGTCATTGATTGCCAATACCGGAAGTATCAAAGAAATCGGTGGCATCCTTGTGCTCGAAGTCAACACCTTGGACTATTCCATGGCGCAAATTGCTCAAATTGTTGAAAGTAACAATGCCCGCATTTTGAGCTCCTACATCATGAGCAGTCCTGATTCAACAAAGCTGGAGGTGACCTTAAAAATCAATCAAGTCGAACTGGGGAGCATCATTCGCACCTTTGAACGCTACGACTATGTCATCAAAGCATCGTTTCAACGGAGCGAGGTGGACGATGATATTCAAACGCGCTATGAATCCTTGATGAAATTCCTAAAATTCTGATATGAACGTCGCGATTTACGGGAGAAAAGTCAATAAGCAAAGTATCGTTTATTTCAACGAACTGTTTGAAGCGCTCAAGGCCTTTGGATGGACACCCGTACTTGAAAAAGAACTCAAGGAACAACTTGTTGCCAAGGGAGGGCTTTCAGAAAAAACAGATGAATTCACGAGCCATGCCGATTTTAAAAGTGGCATTGACCTCACTATTAGTCTTGGTGGCGATGGTACCTTCATAAAAACGGTTGGATTCATTCGCGATTCAGGTGTGCCCATCATCGGCATAAATACAGGTCGTCTTGGATTCTTGGCAAACATTTCAAAGGATCAAATCAAAGTCGCTTTAGATCAATTCCGCGAAAAGAAATTTGAATTCCAGAAGCGTTCGTTACTGCGCATTCAGACGGAAGAAAATCTCTTTGGAGAAGATAATTTTGCCTTAAACGAAGTGACGATTCAGAAGCGCGATACTGCCTCGATGATTACGGTTCATGCCTCATTGGACAATAAATACTTGAATTCCTATTGGGCAGACGGATTGATCGTTGCTACACCGACGGGATCAACGGCCTATAGTTTGAGCTGTGGCGGTCCAATTATTACTCCGGGCTGTCAAGTACATATTTTGACACCTATTGCACCACATAACTTAAATGTTCGTCCTGTTGTCGTTCCAGATCACATGCCGATTAAATTGAGCATCGAAGGACGCGAACGCAGATACTTGATCAGTTTGGATGGAAATTCGAAAAATATCCGCCAAGGAGAAGAAGTATTGATCACAAAAGCGGAATTTATGATCAATGTGGTTAAATTTGAAGACAATAACTTCCTCGACACCATTCGAAACAAAATGTTGTGGGGAATCGATAAACGCAATTAATAGACAAATAAAATAGAACATGAAAAACATGCGCATCACCCTTTTACTTTTGGCAGCTGTCCTAATGACAGGAACAACCATGGCTGGCAAAGAAAAGAAACCAAAAATGGAACCTGGCATTTATGTGGAATTCAACACCACAAAAGGAGTCATTCTTTGTGTGTTGGAATACCAAAAAACACCCATGACAGTGGCAAGTTTTGTTGGATTGGCGGAAGGTAAATTGACCATTTTTGATACGCTCAAGTACACGACACCTTTTTACAACGGTTTGAAATTTCACCGCGTCATTCCTGACTTCATGATTCAAGGTGGAGATCCAGACGGAACAGGTTCGGGCGGTCCTAAGCACCGTTTCCCTGATGAAATTCATCCAGACCTAAAACACACAGGCCCAGGGATATTGTCCATGGCGAATGCTGGTCCAGGAACAAATGGCAGTCAGTTTTTCATTACACACAAAGAAACGCCTTGGTTGGATGGAAAACACACCGTTTTTGGTCATGTCATTCAAGGGCAAGATGTGGTGAATGCCATTGCAGCAAACGATGTTATGAACACAGTTAAAATCATCCGCATTGGTAAAGACGCTAAAAAATGGGATGCATCGAAAGCATTCATGGCGAATTACAACAAGTTGATGGCTGGTGAATTGGCACGTGCCGAAGAGCTGAAAAAGATCGCAGCAATGTCGGAAGAGGAGTACAAAAACTACATGTTCCAAGAGGTTAAAAAAACCTATCCGAACGCACAGTTGTCTCCGTCTGGATTGGTATACATCATTGAAAATCCAGGAATTGGCGATAAGCCAGTGAAAGGAACACATCTATCTGTTCACTACCGAGGAACTTTCCGTGCCGATGGCAAGCAGTTCGACGCGTCGTATGATCGAGGCATTCCAATGGATTTCACCTACATTGATCAAAAGATGATTCCAGGTTTTGAAGAAGGATTGGCTATGCTCGGAAAAGGTGGTAAAGCGAAATTGATTATCCCTTACTTCCAAGCTTACGGTAAAATGGGACGTCCAGGTGCAATTCCTCCTTATTCTGACTTGGTGTTTGATATCGAAATTGTAAACCTAGACAACAGCCACGAAGGACACGGACATTGATTTAGTTACGAGTTACCAATGACTAGTTACTAATACCTCAAAATAACTCGTAACTCATAACTCGTAACTCATAACTCATAACTCATAACTCGTAACTCGTAACTAATAAAAGTTACATGTTCATCGGACACAAATTCGGCTTCCCTACTCGGAAAGTGAGCATGGCACCGAAGAACGTATACCAATCTTTAGTGGTTGAATTCCCTCGTTTGCCATAGGCATCGCCATTGATGTTTCGATTGGCCATTGCCGCGGCAACTGTTCCATTTTCTTGTTCAAGTGCTCCACGATCCACAAAGGTATTCGCCTTCACATCGTCGAGGTAATCGGTAAATGTTTTGCGAATGCCGTACTCAAGACTGAGGGATGCACGTTTACCCAGCGACAATTTACATCCTACACCAATAGGCACTGAAAGCTGTGTTAAACTATAATTGCGTTTTGAAGAAAGAGAGGATCCCTGTCCCTCCGTGCCGAGGGGTTGCAATTCCACCAAGTTGCCTTCATACATGGCCTTTGGATTCATGTGAAACAGTCCAATCTCTGCGAGCAAATAAGCCGTGCCCTTGTATTTATCACTGCCCAATTTGAAGGGAAAGTAACTGAACTCAAGTCCGCCAGCAACCTCGTAAATGTTGGATTGAAAACTTAAATTGCGATTGACCAACAGCGAAAGTTTAGCGTCCGCATCCGAAGCGGAAACCGTTCCATAGAGCACATTTGCCCGAAAACTTAAACGCGAATGGATGTTGTAGCGATAAACCAACCCTCCGGCAGCGTGCGTATTGTAAAACACGCGAAACTGATTGAGATCTCCAGTGTAAAAAGAACCACCCAACATGATTCCCAACTCCGATTTGGAGCGGAAGTTTTGCTGCTGTCCAAGCACTGACATTGGCAAAATCAAAAGGACAAATACAATTCTTCGAAGCATGATCATTTAGTCGAAACGGAAAGTTACTGAGAAAATTTCATTTAGTCCAAGACAAAAAACACTTCTTCGCTCTTTGAGCTTCGAAGCACAAAGGACACTTCTTCGCTCGTTAAGCTTCGAAGGACAAAGGACACTTCTTCGCTCGTTAAGCTTCGAAGGACGATGGACCGCTGCGCTGAAGGACTTTAAAAGTTACGAGTTACCAATTACGAGTTACGAGTTGGAAAATTTTCGGTTCAGGCTAGAATTCAAAAGATCACGAATAAAAAATTCCCGAAGGTGTCAAATTGACACAGTCATCAAATTCCCAATAGAATTAAAGCTGTTTAAGATTT
>CANGIC010000054.1 GCA_947453795.1 Flavobacteriales bacterium | reverse complement strand
CTCTATCGCAGACATCGATTCATTGTTCGCTATCGCAGCAATTTCCTCATCGTATTCCGGATCTATTTCATTGGTGAGTATTTCTTTCGAATTTCCACCTTTTTGATTCGCTAACAGCAATTCCACTTGACGCTCGTGGGCATCACTATTTTTCTGCACTTCTTTTTGATAGCCCGCCAAGGTGCGTTTTTCATCTATAAGTCCAGCATTTGAAGGGTCATCAAACAATACCTTTTCAATCTCTTCCAACCGCGTGGCGAATGACGTTTCAATGGTTCGTTCTATAGAAAGTGTCTTGTAGAGCTTTTCCTCTGGCGAAAGCTTGGAATCCTCTTGCACGGCCTTCACCGAAGAAACATATTCAGCATAAATGGTCTGTGCTGTGCGTCCTGAAGACAAATTAACCGACTCCTTCAACGTTGGATCCTCTGCCTCGAGTGCCGAAATTTGCTGTTCCACATACGAAGTGAGGGTATTTGAATTCACCTTTTGGGTCGTCAACAGTGCATTTCTGGCTTGTTCTTTACTTACGGAAATGACCGATTTATTGGAGATTGCGTCTTGAATGATACTGATTTGTTTGTTCAAACAGTCCTTTTCTTGGGTAACCAGGTCCACTTTTCTCAACAATAGATTTCGTTCGTCGTTGATCATTCGAATTTCGTCTTGTTTGGCAGCAATCTCCGCTTGAATACCTGGGAGATCCTTCTTCTTTGCCATGTACACCTCATTCTGAAGTGATTGAACGGAGATTTCCAAGGTGCGAATATCGTCGGCGTAAGCATCAATTTTCTTTTGCTGCCCGCGATTTTCTTCATCCAGCACAACCGCTTTCGCTACAAGATTTGGCACCAATTCCAAAGATTCATCGGCCAACACTTTTTGAATCACCTCCTTATTTCGACCAATTACTTCGAATGCACTTTTTTCATCACCCGCTTCGATATATGCATTGAACTGATTTAGTGCTTGTTCAAATGACCCAAGTGCATTCACCGCATCCGACGCGCCAAACACGCCTTCTATGGAATCATTCAAACGCAACAACGAAGCAGAATAGGCATTTAATTCCTTTTGCGCTTTAATCATCTGATCGGCCTCCCGCAGTAGGATATACTTTTCGCGTTTGTCGGAAGTGGAATTTGCAGTTGACACTTTTCGCTTTATTTCTTCCTCAAGACGGGTAAACTCCTGGGCATTTTCAATGACAAGGGTGCGCACATTGTTTTCGATCGCCTCTTTAAGCTTAAGATCGTCTTTCGTTTTTTGCAATTCTCGCTGGAGTAAATCAGCCACCTCATTTGGCAAAAGGTTTCCAATCCCTAATTCGTTGAGGACCTCTCGATTTTTTTGAGAATCTGCGAGTGCATCCAAATCAAATTGATCCGCATTGACGTTCAGTTCCGATCGCTTCATGATGACTTCGGCAACAATGGCCTGTGGATCTTCAACCTCCTCATCAAACAAATTCAAAATCGCAATTTGTTCGGTGCCGTCGTCCCCTTTCTTGTGAAGTATGCGTTGTTTTAAGGGTTTAAACTCTTTCAAATAAGGAACCGTCACCACCGACTTAAACACCGATTCATTGGCACCAATGGTCACAGTGTATTCATACTTCCCACCTTTTGGAAATGTGATTTGATAAATGGCTTTTTCATTGGAATTGAAAGTACCTATGGTTTGACCGCTTAGAACATCTCGCACCTCTATTTTTACCTTTTTCAGTTGGGGATCAATTTCTGAGACAAAATCTCCTTTGATGGCCACCAGTTGAATTGGCACGCGTTCCACCCTTACTTTATACACTTGAAGGGTTCCATCCTGACTTTGTCGAGCTGAGGCAAACCAGGCATTTCGATTGTCGGCATCTACCACATACAACAAATCATCGTCGGGAGAAGAAATGGCAAAATCCAAGTTTACAGCAGGACCAAAAGTACCTGTCGACGGATCCAACTTACAACGAAACACATCGTATCCGCCCATAGAATTGTGTCCCTTTGACGAAAAGTAAAGGTATTTTCCATCCGGGTGCATGTAGGGAAAATCCTCATCGAAGGAAGAATTCACATCTCCTTGCGCCAATTGAGCGTCACCCCATGTTCCATCTGTATTTTTTCGGCGAAAATAAATGTCTTTCCCACGATTGTCATTATCCCCGTAACTCGAATAATAAATCACTGTAGCTTCTTCCGGATAATAAATCAATGGCGTATGTCCATTTTTCTTATCCTCTTTGGTTTGAAAATCGGCTGTAACGAGAAAATTCCCGCCGAGGTCATTCAAGTCATAGACCCTGAAAAACTTATCCACGGCAATTTCCTTTTTTTCCTGAACAATAATATCCGTGAGAGTGGTCAACAACTGCCTTCCGTTCTTGCACATCTCAATGTCACGCTCAGCATCCATGGCCTTGCTAGGTTTCTCTCGGGCACTAATGTATTTTTCGTAATTCTTGATGGCTTCACTGAACTGGTAGTTCAAGTGGTACGCTTTTCCAAGATAATAATAGGCCTCTGGTACAATCGAAGGACCTGAAACCGCATAGTTGAGATGCTTAATGGCTTCTTTTTTATTGTCAGAGTTGAACAACAAACATGTTCCATAACGGTAGTTGTAATCGAAATCTCTCGGTTTCAAAGACAACAATCGAAGGTATAAGGGAGTAGCATCGAGAAAATTTGCGTTCTCAAAAAAAGCATCGGCCTTGGTCTTCATTTCCGCTTCTGTTTGGCTATAAGCCGAAACGGAAAGCAGAAGCAGACTGGCGATAATGATGATATGTCGGTACAACAACAACTCTATTTGTGCTTCGTGCTGGTTTAAATTCGCTTGAGATTACGATTATTTCTTAAAAAGGTTCATTTGACTTTCCTCTCCGCGCCAAAGTCGACCAATATTCTTTCGGTGGGCAAAAATAACGAGTACAGATAAAAGAACACTGAACAAGGTCATCCAAAGGGATTCATTCTTTAGAACGAAATGAACGACGAATGGAAAAACCAAGGCCGCAACCATTGCTCCCAAGGAGACATACTTCGACGAGATAAACACAATTAAAAAGGCACCGAGACAAATACAGGCGGCAATGGGTTGAAGTCCGATGATCACTCCCAAACTTGTCGCCACTCCTTTCCCACCGCGAAATCCGGCAAAAATCGGAAATACATGACCAACAACAGCGAGAATCGATGCCACCACTTGCACATTCAAGATGTGAATCATGGCCGCATCGCTGGGACCTTGGTTGGGTAAAACGATGAACGGTGTTAATACCAAATAAGGCAAGGACGAGGCCAATGCTCCTTTGAGAATATCAATCAACAAGACGATAACCCCTGGTTTTTTGCCAAGCACACGAAAAGTATTGGTCGCTCCAGCGTTCTTGCTGCCGTGCTCGCGAACATCAATGCCGTAATATGCCTTACCTATCCAAACAGCGGTAGGAATAGATCCAAGCAAATAAGCAATGATGCCAAATGCGAAATAATCTTGCATGTTCATTATTTTTCAAATAGTCTTAGAAACTTGTTCAGGTAAATACTCTGTGACGTTGCTTCGTAGTAAAAATTCTTCGTTTTTCGTTTCTCTTCCTTAATGGCGAGAATGGCTGCAGACAAGTCTTGGTCGTCGGTAATAATTTTCAGCGTTCCGTCCTTTTTCACCATTTGGTAATCGAAATAATACTGCAATCCTGCAGGTGTGGTGAACATCAACCCAAATCGGTCACCCCCTGATTCATTGTATACTTGCTGAAAGAAGGCCTTCATTGGCAGTGTTTTCATCAACGGTTTATCGAAAATATTGACAATCACCGCGCTGGAAGCAGATGAAATCAATCCTCTTTCCTCCATTGATGGATGATCAAACGATTGAAGTTTCAACCCTGTAATCACCAAAGAATTTTCCAAGGCATTCGGCACCTTTTTAAATTCACCGGTCATTGTGTAATCGGATTTTATTTTATCCGCGGTCGTCTGGTCAGTCCACTGAAGAATGGCTTCAGCAAGGGTTATTTGATTGAAGTTGATTGGTTTTATATTCTCTACCGATTCTAATCGTGTTCCGAGGTCTTTCATAATGCCTTTGTCGATGGCCATGGTCAATCGCGCGGTAAGGTTCATCGTTGTGCTTCCCGATGTTTGGTCATATTTCGCCACTCCAACCGCATCGATGATCAAATCCCCATAATCCATCCCGAGGTTGACTACCCCTTCTCCATTCAAGGAACAACTTTCAGTGTGCAACGAAATGAAGTTTCCTTTTTCTGCGCGGTTCAATAATTTTTCTTTGGCGGCAATTTGGAATTCTTTTGCCATTGAATTGTATTGCAGAAAACCGCTTGCCGTCATCAAGATTGGGTCAGTCGGCTGAACGAGTTTCGACAAAAATGTAGGGTAAATGGCAATGCTATCGACCGCAGCAGAATTGCGCCATACGATTCCCGCTGTGATCGCTTGACCATCGAGGTTCTTCATTTTTTCAGACACAGGTATCTGGATGTTCTTTGGGTCGAGCAGTGAGGAGAAAGACAACCAGCTGCGGTCAAAATTCTCACATGTATGGTTGATGCGTGTTGCCCCTTCAAAGGCGATTAACGGATTGGAGGCGTTAATGGCTACTTTTCCGTAATAATCAAACTCCTTACTTAACTTGAACTCATCTTTTAACTCAACAGCTCCAGAAGCAATCGTTTGATAAGAAGTATCTAAGGTGATGCGCTTCATCACGATATATGTTAGTGCGCTATCCTTGTCGTAATATGGGTATTCACCTGTTCCGCTATATGCACGACGCCCAGTTACCTCCACATTCACGTTGGAGAACTTGTGGTATTTTGTAATGTAGTTGGCAACAATCCGCGCATTTGTAAACGCATCCATCTTTGCATTTTTGCGTATTGTCACTTTCATACTATCTGTAAAAATGCGGGCATCGGCAATTTCGAGATAGGGTACTTTATCGCAAAAGAGTGTTTTTTCCTTCAAATCATATTTGGCTTGAGGCGCGCGGAATTGAAGCGAATCTTGTTTGGGATGTGTGGAGAAAAAGTTGGGTTGGGCGAGATCTAGCCCCGCATCGATGGAAACATCAGATTCTGCCCCTTTTTCCAATTTCATTTCGTCTTTGTCCATGAACCACTGAAACTTGTCCATGCGGCACTGGTATTGATTGATCGGAAATTTAATCAGCGATGTCCCTTTGTTAGACACAAAATCACCTTGACGTTTCTTGAAGGAAATATCGGCACGCACATTTTCTGCGGCAAAGGCAAGCGCATTCTCGCCCGGTTCAGCATAAGTGTTCTTCAAGCTAAATCCTGCTGTATCTGCCTTAATGTCCCAGCGGTAAAACCGATAATTGTCGGATACAGTTGTTGCTTTATTGAAAACAATAAATCCAGTTCCGCGAATACCGTTTTGCGTAACAATCGCAGTTCCCCGCAGCTTTGCCTCTGCTTTGAAGAAGGACAATTCCGCCTTAGGGGTGGAGGATGCTTTGAGCACATTTTGCTTTGGTTGGTATGAAATGTAGGCCTCTGGGGATTCTATATCGGGGAACTCAATGCCTGAATCGATGGGTTTGTTGGTGAACTTCGCGTAACCTATGGTTGAATCGGGCAAGAAACTCCAAAGGGCCGTAGCTTCCGATGTCGAATGCACGAAATTGATCACACCCGCGCCTTGCAGTCCATTGTTGGACAGCAGGATTTTATTGTCGTATTTGGCTTTTGTTCCATAAAACACATAGCCACCTTCTGGTGTTCGCGTAGAAAACCCAAAGGAAAAGTCGGGCATTATTTTTAAATCTTCTGCAATGTTTGGAAAGATACCGGCAGATGTCAACTCCCCTTTTAAGCGCAATGCCTTTTCTGAAAAATCATCCAAACTATCGAGTTCAAACGGAGCAATCGTATAGAAAAAACGGGATGAGTCGTAGGCACCGCGATAAATTGCCTTTGAATTGTAATAGACAAACGAAGGTTTCGTGACCTTCATTTTTGGAAATGTGGTAATGGCTTTGTTTTTTCCCGAACGGTTGCTTGGATCATCTATACTAATTTCTCCTTGAATGCCTTTGATGGTGCTAAACATAGGAATTGGTCTATTCGCATCTTCTACCTTGACACTTTTTACGCGAAAAAGGGCGGCTTCCGTTTTCAAGAGATTTACCTTATTGTCTCGGTAATTGTAGGTCGCTGCCAAGGTGTTAATTTCCATTTTCCCGATATTCATCCATCCACTGAATTCAAAATTTCGGTTTTCGCGGATCAATACTTTTCCAAGAGAAGGAAAAACGGTAGAATTCTGGATATCAGAGAGTACCACACGATCCACACCTTCCAAATCAATATTCAAGGTGCCCAAATTCAATTTGCCAAAATAAGTGCGCATGCGTCGCTCTTCGGTTTGGGTTTTGTATTGTTTTTGCAATTGTTGAAGATTCGGATCTTGACGAATTTGATCGTCGGTATATCCTTTCAGCTCTTTAGGTCGGTAATCGGACACAAAAATGATATTGTCAAAATCGCGTTTCCCGGCTTTGGAAAGCACAAAGTTTTCTGTTTTTGGATTGATGGTAACCAGCTTCGCTTCTAGATCATAATTTAAGAAACCATAGGTGGCAAGTTCCAACAATACAGGTTTCGCCTGGTCAATGATAAGTCCGAGTGCTGTTGCCGCTTTTCCTTCAGTGAGGACATATTCATCGTACTTGAAACAGTAGGCAGAAAGCAATGCCAATGGATGTGAAGATTGCAACCCTTGGAGACGATCAAAGAGACGTTCATCAAAATAATTCATCGATTCAAAGCGCGCAAAACGCTGCTCTTGCGAGGTTCCATAGTCAAAGGTAAATATCAACTCTTGCTCCCCATACTTCCATGAAATCTTGGATACATAGATGTCCAGTTTGTGGTAGCTGTCGCTAAAAGGCGATTGTCCCGCACCGACTGTTGTTCTCGTAAGGTCCATTGTTTTTTTCTCCAGGTCGAAGTCGAACCGCAAGCCGGGATGTGTAATCGAATCTCCTGTGTTGAGCTTCAATGCAATTGCGGCATTGTTCATCGAAATTTTCTTCGGATAAATGAAAATCTGCTCGGCACTGGCTTTGACAAAAGGGATCCCCTCGCGTAAAACAATAATTTTAGCAGGAATCTGTGGTGTTCCCATCCCGACAAAACTCGCCCCTTGCAGGGAAAAACCTCCTTCATAATCGATATTCTCCCGAATGCCTTTGATACTTAATCTTCGGTCGTAGGAATTGAATTGGGGATAAATACGGTCCTCTTCGCGGTTGATAATAAATGCTCTGTCGGAAATTGTTCCTAGAGTAGGTTTTTGAAAATAAGGCGATGTGAGCAATACGGAATCTGCTTGAAAGGTGGACATCTTGCACGACACATCGTATTTTCGGATGGTCGCAAAAGTCTCCGTGCTTTTAAGTCCCACCTTATGCCAATTCACCGTACCTTGATTGCCGTCCCATTTCTTGAGAATAGGATCGTAAACGCCACTTGTTGCATATACCACCAAGCTGTCAATGTACGGCTGATCTTTACGGGTATTGCTGTCTCGATTTTGCACACGACACACCAAGTTTCCTTGCGCACATTTGATGAATGGCTTGTCCGTATATTCGAAGGAATACGTTCCTCCAATGTAGAACCAACTAAAATTGGAACTTTCTGCAATCCGTCGCTCAGAAAAAAATCCTGCCGAGAGCTCAATGAAATCCTCAAATTTCTTCACATTTCTGTTGTCGAGCATTTTATCCACCGAACTGTGCCAAGCATTAAAACTTGTTTCTGCTTGTTTACCGACAGAAAGAGAATAGACGGAAAACACATAATTATACACCTCAGGATACGGGCTTAGTTTCTTTGTAATCATCAAATTACATGTCTCTACCATTCGGCCGAATGTTTTTTCAGAAATGTCTTGAGTTTCTAGAAGGGACGCCGGCAATGTTTTTTTAGCGAAATCTTGGTATTCACCCTTTCCATAATCGGTGAGTACCTTTTGAAATTCCTTGATGAATTTTTCACGGTCTGTAGAAAACAGATCTTGTGCATACGAATAAAATATCGAGCAACTCAGCAAAAGTGCACTGTAGAAAATCTTCATTCTTTATCTTTTTTCAAAAGTGAGTGCGGCCCACGTCTCTCGCGACAAGGAACCAGTATGGGTTAAACCATGGCTTTGAGCCACTAAAATAAGTTCTTCGGCATCGGTTTCAAAAAATCCACTGATGATTAATTTCCCCGCTGGTTCAAGCATCGACACATAGGCCGACATGTGCGCTTTCAGTACATTTTTATTGATGTTTGCCAAGATCAATTCAAAGCGTCGTCCTTCAAGTACATCGACATCGCCACACAGCGCTTCAATGTGCGAACACGCATTTCGTGCCGCATTTTCCAGTGTGTTTTCCACCGACCATTCTTCAATATCTACGGCAACGATTTCGTTTGCGCCTTGTTTTTCCGCTATGATTGCCAGCACCCCTGTTCCTGTCCCCATGTCGAGTACTTTATTGGGAAGTACAGTCAAATCCAAGAGCGCTTTGGACATCATCCAAGTCGTTTGGTGATGACCTGTACCAAAAGACATCTTCGGTTCAATCCACACCAATAGCCCCTTGGCCTGTGTTTCCTCATGAAAGGGAGCAAGTATGGACAATTGTTCCTCCACAAAAACTGGATGGAAATCTGACTCCCAGACAGCATTCCAATTTTGTTGGGGTATAATTTTTACCTCAATTGCTGCAGTAAATTCTTTTTCTGAGTCAACTATGCTACTGCCTTTGCACGGATCGTTGACATCGATATCGACCACCTTAGCATAAGCCAAGAGACCCTCTTCCGTTTCCACGAAACTTTCGTAACCAAGGTCAGACAGTTCTGTCATTAGTATTTCTGCCCATGGATCACGGGGAGATAAATTCAAGGTGAGTTCGAGATAGTCCATTTAAAAAGAGCGTGCGATTTTCAAAAATGATGCCGCATCCAATGACGCGCCACCGATTAAGCCACCGTCCACATCTGGACAGGCAAATAATTCAGAAGCATTGGCGGCGTTACAACTTCCACCGTATAAAATGGAGATATCCTCCCCCGCGAGTTCTCCAAAGTGATTTTTTAACCATTGGCGAATGGCGGCATGCATTTCCTGGGCTTGCGCAATTGACGCTGTTCGGCCTGTACCTATTGCCCATATCGGTTCATAAGCAATCATGCAGTGTGACAGTTCAAGTGCTGTTAAATGACCAATCGTTTCGGCCAATTGGTTTGTCACAAAATCAATGTGTTCATTGTCCTCTCGAACCGCCAACGATTCACCACAGCAAACAATAGGAACAAGTTGATGGGACAAGGCCGAATCAATTTTCTCTTTGACAAAACCATTTGATTCTCCAAAAATCATCCGTCGCTCACTGTGACCAACCAAGACATACTTCGCACCACATGCGCGAACTTGGGATACCGAAATTTCCCCTGTAAAGGCACCAGATTCTTCAGGGTGAAAATTCTGAACCCCAATAAAAATACTACCCTGCCTTTCATTCAAAGTCGCCACATAAATAGCGGGAGGAAATACGATCAATTCACAGCCAATGGGCACTTGGCTTGACTCCATCTGTTCATATAAGTTGACGGCCTCTACTGGTAAAAGATTCATTTTCCAGTTTCCTGCCACTATTTTTTTTCTCATGTTTATTTGATCGAATTCTTGATGAACCAGTGCACATCTGGTGTTGAACGGTGTGGAAATTTACTTGTAACGATGCCATGACGAACAACCAAAAGACATGGATTGGAGCGCGAGATCGCTTTCAATTCAGTTTCGTCATTCAAGAAGATGGGGATGTGCATACCGTAAGTCGAACGAAATTCTTTCAATTCATTTGGGGCTGCATTGGTCACCATGATCAACGGGATATTTCTCCGCTTACAGGCCTTGACAATCGCTTTATACCTGGAAATTTCATTCCAATTGGCATCCGACAAACGCTTCACCGAAAGCAATACAATTTGATCGACGTGGGCGACATAGTTGCGCAAGCTTATTTCCGAAATGGGCTCCTCGCCTTCTTTCACAGGTCTTGACAACTGTTTTTTCACTTCATCAAACTCCCTGTCGGCGCGCGTTAAATCCGTAATATTCAAAAAAGGATCGAATTGCTCCGTAATTGTTGCTAAACGTGCTGGGATTATTTCTCGCTGAGAACCTTCGATAAATTTATATTTTTTCGCGTCCCACAAGTTCTTGTTGGCCATGTACTCCTTTTGAGTAAACACTTCTTTTTTACCCGTTTTCACATTGCGCAGCACAAAGGTGCTTTCGTATTTCCCCTCTACGCCATCGTTCATTTGTTTCCACAAATTTTTACCTACAGCATAAGGGCGGTAATCTTTCAGCGGTTCGTACATGAGCACATAGGTAGTTAACGAAAAAAGTAAAAGCGAACAGATCAAGATACTTCCGTAATAATTCCCTAACAGTACCCCACCATTTCGTTTCATCCACAACGCAGCAAGCACTAAAACAAACCCAAAGATGACGATGAAATACCACGAAAACACCCAAGAAAAAAGCGCCAACAGTCCAAGGGAACAGGCCACAAAGACCACATTCTGGCGGCTGGAATTGGGCTCGGTAATCCACTGCGCCAAGAAAATCCAAAACAACAAGTACATCAATACAATGTCTTTCCAAAGTGATTCAGTGGGAGTTAATGAACGACCAATTGATCCTTTCATGGCATCACCAAAGCACCCACAATCTGAAACACATTGCGGCGTCATCCATTCATCAACCACCAATGTCGTGCTCGTTTTTGACACTACTTGAATGGATTTATTTGTTTTCATCTCACTCCATTTTAGCTGAGCACTGCCATCAGAAAAAGCATATGTATTGCGGTCTTTGAACTTTTTCTCCGGATTGCAATTTGCGGTATGCCACGTAAGAAAAGTGAAAAATGCCATCATCAAGACAGAAATCCAAACCACAGGTTTAATCTTTCCTCCGATAATCAGCAAGACACCCAATACAATTTCGATGACACAGATGATGACCGATAAGGTCAAGGCAGAAGAAATCAGAAATTCAAGTGAAAACCCAGGTGCTCCAAAGAGTTCTTTAATGCGAAAAGCCAATGCACCATCTTCAAAATACTCTTCCAACTTGTACGAAAATCCGATAGGATCATTCGCTTTTACCAATCCCGAGACAATGAACAAACTTCCTACAAGGACACGGGCAACATTCGACATCATCAAGCGACCACTGAAAACAAATAATCCAGCAGCAGCGATGGCCATCGTCGTATACCCAATGAAACTAAACAAGAGGAAATACGATTCAAACCACTTTTGTGCCCCAAGCACAACGAAAGTCAATCCGACTAAATTCAGCACCACGAAAATGGCATTGAAGAAAAATGAACGTCCACCTACTGTCTCTTGCCGTTTCATGATTTTTGAGCTTTTTGTTCTGCCAAAAGAATTAGTGAGAAAACGGCATAATTGAGCATGTCGAAATAATTGGCATCGATTCCTTCACTGATGATGGTTGAGCCATCATTGTCTTCAATCTGTTTCACCCGTAAAATTTTCATCAGAATCAAATCCGTCAAAGAGGTTACCCGCATGTCGCGCCACGCCTCTCCGTAATCGTGATTTTTCTTTTCCATCAAGTCGAATGCTTCGTTGGCATATTGATCGTACAAGGCGACTGCCTTCATCTCAGGCAATTCCATTTCGGTAAGGCCCTTTTCCTTCAGTTGAATCAATGCCATGATGCAGTAGTTGATGATCGCTGCAAATTCGCCATCGATGGATTCCCCTACTTTATTTTCCCCTGTTTCCTGAATCGTTCGTATTCGCTGCGCCTTGATGAAAATTTGATCCGTCAAAGAAGATGGTCTAAGAATCCGCCATGCCGTTCCATAATCGCTTGTTTTTTTGCGGAAAACATCCCTGCACCCCTCAATAATTTTTTGATATGCTATCTTTGTTTCAATCATATTCTACGCAATGTCACTTTTAAGGGTTGAAGATACACATTTTCCTAAAAATAGCCACTTCAAGATTGGGGATCACCTCCTCGATTTAAAGCAGCCCAGAATCATGGGAATTCTTAATGTTTCAACGGATTCATTTTATGCACCAAGCCGTAAAATGGAACAAGAACACCTCTTAGAAACGGCAGCAAAAATGATTGAGGAAGGCGCAGATATTCTTGACATTGGGGGCTATTCAACCCGACCTGGCGCAGAACATATCGATGAGGCCATTGAACTTGAGCGTGTCAAGAATGCCATTTCTACGATTCGCAAAGCATTTCCGGACGTCATTCTATCCGTGGATACCTTTCGGGGAAGTGTCGCTGAAGCTGCAATCGAGCATGGGGCAAATATGATCAATGACATCAGTGGACTGCGGTTCGACCCCTCCTTGAAAAGTGTGGTTGCGCATTACCGCGTGCCCTATATTTTAATGCACTCGCGAGGAACTGTTGATTGCATGCATGATGTTTACACCTACGACCACATTGTTCGCGATGTCATTTCTGCAATGGCCACCTCAATCCAAGATTTACGCGATCTTGGAGTGCATGACATCTTGATTGACCCCGGATTTGGATTTAGTAAGACCGTCGATCAAAACTATGAATTGCTAAAGGGACTGGCCGATTTACACCTTCTCGAATGCCCAATTCTAGTTGGTTTTTCTAGAAAATCAATGATTTGGAAAAAGCTGGGAATCACACCTGAAGAGGCACTGAATGGAACTAGTGTATTGAATACCTTTGCTCTTATGAATCGTTGTTCCATTTTCCGAGTACATGATGTCAAGGAAATGAAGGAAATTATTGATCTTCTGAGCTAATTGGAGCTTGGAACATAGAGCATTGATCGAATTCATACATCTTTAGTCAGCCACGACTGACGGTCCATACCTCCTTGAAAGATATCAAGATTTTAAGATATTAAGATGTCAGGACTAGATCGTTCTTCGATGGGCT
>CANGIC010000053.1 GCA_947453795.1 Flavobacteriales bacterium | reverse complement strand
GGCTCCGGAAGGTAAAACTGTGCTTTGAAAAGTTTGTCTGCGCCATATTTTAGTAATATCGCTGATAGAAAAAATAGGGAGGCAGTGCGTAACATGGACATGGTCCGGGAGAACTTTTCAGCGTTCATTCGAAGAAAGAAACCATGAACTATGAGCGAAATTCCCAAAAGTATTCCTACCAGCACATATAGCCCTTTCGCATCTGAAGTCAAATCAGTTTCAGGAAAAAATAGCTTTACAATAGGCAAGAAAACAAATTCAGTAAAGGAGTTTTGGAACGCCAACACATTCCACGTCATCGGAAAAAACAAAAGGATGAATCCGAAGAATGTAAGTGGAAAATGTGAAAATCGACGTTCCATCTTTTGGAATTAATAAGGAAGTCGTAAAATGGATGACAACAAGGTCATGACAATCATAAAGAAAAGTGAAGGTCCCTTTTGTGCAGGTTGTTGAGGTTCTTCAGATTTTATTATTTTCTTTTTGACTTTTAGTGGGGATTCGTCCAACTTTGGTGTTTCTGCTACTTCTTCTTTTGGTTCGTCAAATCCAATCAACACAACTGAAGTAGGCGAGTTTGTGAAGTAGTATTCTTCCTTGAGTGTTTTGCGGATTTCCATGGGGGTATGTTCGGCATTAAAGAGCGGATGACCATTCAAGGTGTCTTTACCAGCACTCCACAATTCAGGATTTGATTCAGGTCTTCCTCCATAATCTTCCCAGTAACAACTTTCACTCGTAATCATCACCACGCGCGCATCGGGTAGCAAACGAACTGTATCAAGGCGTGAATTTCTAACCATGCGCTGTGGAGCCTGACCAAAATTGGATTCCCCCTTGTTAAATGCTTTTGAATGAAGGCTATACTTGAATGATTTCGCACTTCCACTGTGACTTTTGTGTGCGATAAGTTTTGTTTGTGACCATGCCATTGTTCCGAAAAAGTATAGGCAAAAGAATAGAAAATAGTGTTTCATCTGTTGTAGTTTGGCCATGAATACACACATACAACAGATGGGTTCAAATTGAAGGTAAAAAGATTTTAAAAGGAATCTGGTTCGATATGAATCAGCACATCTGTGATGTCTGGAAGTTCAGCCATGACCCGGTCCTTGACTTCATGTGAAATAAAATGTCCTTCTGCTACAGTTAGTTTTCCATTGACCACCAGATGTAAATCAACAAAATACTGCATACCAGTTTTTCGAACGTAGCATTTTTCAGTTTCGAGAACACCGTCTACGGAGTGGGCTATTTCCCGAATCTCATCGATGAGGTCGTGGTGAAAATGTTCGTCCATGATTTCGCTTAGAGCAGGACGAAAGATGAGGTAGGCATTGTAAACGATAAACAAAGATGCCGCCATCGCTGCCCAGTCGTCTGCCGTTTCAAACCCTTTTCCAAAAATCAAGGCAATGGAAATCCCGATAAACGCCAACAAAGAAGTTATCGCATCGCTGCGGTGATGCCACGCGTCCGCCTGAAGAGAAGTACTATTTGTTTCTTTTCCTTTGCGGTAAACAAAACGGAAAGAAATTTCTTTGAAAAGAATAATTCCTAAAAGGATAAAGAGGGTATAGGGATGAGGTGTACTGTGCGGAGTTTGAATGTTGTGAATGCTCTCGATAAAAATGATGGTGGCGGAAATCATTAAGAAACACACCACAGCGAAGGTGATCAAGGGTTCCGCTTTTCCATGGCCGTAAGGGTGATTTTCATCGGGCGGACGTGAGGCATAGCGAAGACCAAACAGCACAAGTAGTGATGAGAAAACATCCGTAGTGGACTCAATGGCATCCGCAATCAAGGCATACGAGTTGCCGAGAATTCCACCAATAAACTTAACGGCGGCCAACAAGGCATTGCTGAGCAAACTGAAAATGGCTGTGCGAATGGCTTTTTGATGCTTGTCTAATTCCAATGGATATAAGCTGTTTGAGACAACACGAGTTGCCGTTACAAACCTATTAAAAAAAAGCGTTTCGTTGCGTAGTTTCTGAATTAACATTGTCGCGATGATAAATCCATGTAAATCGTCCAAATGGAGGTGCGTAACCCCGTACTTTTGTAAAAAGAAAATGCATGAAACTTTCCACCCCTTCCACATTGAAAGAAATTGCCGATTTGCTCGGCGCACGATTCAAAGGGAATGCAGATCATCAGATTACTGGGATCAATGAAATACACATGGTGGTTTCGGGTGACTTGGTGTTCGTCGACCATCCGAAATACTACCAAAAAGCATTGAATAGCGCGGCAACAACCATTCTGATCGATCAAGAAGTGGAATGTCCCGAAGGGAAGGGCTTGATTATTTCTGAAAGTCCCTTTGATGATTTCAATCGCTTGACACGTCATTTTACCCCTTTTCATCCTCAATCTTCACCCATAGGAAATCAGAGCGAAGTGCATCCTTCAGCGCTCGTTTATCCAAATGTATTCATTGGTCACGACGTTAAAATTGGCGCCAATGCCATCATTCATTCGGGCGTTGTCTTAATGGACCGTACAGAAATTGGGGAAAATGTGATTATTGGTGCCAATACAGTTATCGGTCACTCGGCATTTTATTACAAGAAAAAATCAGACGGCTACCACCGCATGCACAGTTGTGGCGGGGTTGTCATCGAACGAGATGTGGAAATAGGTGCTTTGTGCACGATTGACTCGGGTGTGACGGGAATTACGCGCATCGGGGAGGGAACAAAAATTGACAACCAAGTACACATCGGCCACGATACGGTAGTCGGCAAACATTGTTTGATGGCAGCTAATGTTGGACTGGCAGGTTGCGTGCGCATTCAAGACAGAGTAATCATGTGGGGTCAAGTAGGATGTGCAAGTGATGTCACCATCGGTGAAGGAGCAATCGTCTTGGCACAGTCAGGTATTTCGAAAGATTTAGAAGGTGGAAAAACCTATTTCGGAAGTCCTTGTGCAGAAGTGAAAGAAAAATTCAGAGAAATGGCTGCATTGCGTCAGTTGCCGCAGTTGCTCGATAAACTGAAATGAAAGAGAAGCACATTCGGAATTTAGAAGACCAGTTGGTTCTCAAGGACTTCAAACTACATTCTTTGTTGGAGGTGACCAATGCTATCAATGCCAACGAAGGAGTAGATCGACTGATCCAAATTTTCTCATTTATCCTAAAGGAACAATTGGGCTTTTCAAAATTTGTGCTCTACAACCTCCAAACAGAATGGAATTGTTTGTTGAAGGTGGGGATCAAAGGAAAGGTGAAGGAAATTGATGTGCTCCGTGACCTTATTCGCTTCAAGGAAACGACGATGATCGAATCTTCTCATTCACACATTCTCATGGAATTTGATGTGGTGGTGCCGGTGATCCATAAAGAACGGCCACTGGCTTACTTGCTGATTTCTGGATTGAACAAAGAAAACAGGCGCATCATTGACAGCTTGAACAACCTTGGATTTATTCGAACATTGACAAACATCATTGTTGTTGCCATTGAGAACAAACGCATGGCGCGTCAAAGCATTATTCAAGAACGAATAAAGAAGGAGTTGGAGGTCGCCTCTGAGATGCAACGATTACTTTTCCCTTCGGACCTACCGTCGAATCGCCGTATGGATATTTCAGCCAAATATACGCCTCGACATGAGGTAGGTGGAGATTATTACGATTTCATTCCTTTGGGTGATGAAGAATATATCATCTGTATCGGGGACGTCTCTGGCAAGGGGATTGGTGCGGCGATGTTGATGGCAAACTTTCAAGCCACGGTGCGCACCGTTTTCAATTACCAGCGTTTCGAAATGGAATTCTTAATCGAAGAGCTGAACAAAAAAGTCATGAAAAGTGCCAAAGGGGAGAAGTTTATCACCTTCTTTCTTGCGCATTATAATGCAACCACACGCGAATTGAAATACATCAATGCCGGCCACAATTATCCCTTTATTACGAATGGGCGTAAAGTGGAAATGCTGGATACGGGCTGCATTGGGTTGGGGATGTTCGATGAGCTGCCATTTATTCAATCGGGAAGACTTACACTAGGACCGAACACGACCATGGTGCTGTACACGGATGGTGTGGTGGAATTGGAAAATAGTGACGATGAGTTTTTCGGCATCGAACGCTTGATCAAGCTTGTAAATAGCTATTACCCATTGAAAATGGAAGACATGAATTCCTTGATATTTTCAAAGCTGGATGAATGGCGTGGTGATCTTTCCTTGGTGGATGATACCGCGATTTTCTGCTGTCGTTTTTTCTAATTAACGCAGAATATACATCTTCCCAAATTCCTTCTTGAAATGGCTGTCTGCACCTGATTCCATGTGTTTGATGTCTTCTCCATTGATCTGTGCTTTGACCGTATAGAGGTAAACACCATTCGCCAACGGATCGCCAAACTCATCCGTTCCATCCCAAGAATACTCACTGATATTACGGCCGATTTGAATCGGTCCAAGTTGATCTTCTGTGATTTCACGCACCACTTTCCCTGAAACCGTCATGATCTGAATAATCATTTCATCAGGTGCTTCATTCCCCGTAAGCGTGAAGACAAACTTTGTACTTGTACTAAATGGATTTGGATAGTTCATCATGTAGGTAATCATCGACTCATGAATGACTTCAAAAGAAATACGGTATTCCATATCGCCTGAAGCATTGCCGCTGCGGTCAGAACCTTGAACAAACAAGGTGTATTTTCCATCTTTTTCAAAAAGTGCTGGATATACTATTTTGAAACGTTTGTTTTGAGTTTCCGCTGGGATCCACTGCATCACCGTATTTCCGATCCCATCCACGAAAGGAATGCGCTTTTGGTTCCCGTCAGGATCGGTGAGGTAAATTCCAAACAAGGTGGTATCCGATACATCGTTCATGATTTGGAATGGATTTTCATCTTTTAGGGTGATCAACACTTCACTTTCTGGCGCTATAATGTCACCGTTTAGGATGTGCCTTCCGTTGAAGGTGACATCGAGAATAGGATGGATATTGTCACCATTCACCATGAAAGGAACCTGGATTAAATTGTTGAAATGGACCTGCTCTGGCTGGTCAGTTACGGAGCTGCCTGAGGCAACATAGGGATTGACTTCCATCCAAAGGGTATTCATTCCTGCCAGACCAAGGGTAGAGAACGAAATGGTGTCTCGCATCGTTTCGCCCACCAAAAGTGAATCTTGTCGTGGGTAAGGTATTGAATGTTTTACTTGGTTGGCGTCTTGGATCCAATAGGACACGAGCAAGGAATCCATCGGGATGTCGAAGATATTCTTAACATCTACGGCAAATTGAACTTGCTGACCTTCAGAAAGTGTGTCACTGTTTGGTAGCCATGTGATGCCCGAAGTTCCGTCAATGGCGGCCTCTGGAAGTGGTGTAAACAAGACATGCCAACGGTCAATTTGCGCTGGAGTGAACCCAAGTGAATCTTTGTAAAAGGCGCCCAATCGGAGGTATGGGTATTGCGTAGCATCAACCAAACCACTCAAATTGATGATGGAATCATTCGGCGTAAATTGAATGGGAATCGTATTCTGCAGGTTCATTCCAGCATCGTAGGCATTCACATACAAAACGGTTGAATCCGCATTATTTGTTCCGATGGTATCTTGTTTCCAAAACAATGATTTCCATTCCGCCGCAGGACCAATGAAGGGTCCAGTTTCCAACCCTGCAAAGGCAACTCCATTGAGTATGGCGTCGAGGTGTACATCCTGTCCTCCATACATGGCATAGCGTTCGACCACAGTTGATGTATCTCCTTTACGACAGAAAAACGCGAACGGCAAGTTTGGTCTTCCAGGCACAATGCTATCGGAGCCAAGGTTTTGGAACATCGTAAAGATCTCGGGCTCCCACTGGTCATACACCGCAGTCATTGGCGAGTAAATCAGGATGTAATCTCCATCAGGCACCGAGTTTTCAATCATTGCCTTGAAGGCAGCACGTTTGGCAGCATCGTTTTGATGGAAGGTGAAATACTTCCAAGACCTATTGTAGTTGTCGTTGTTGTTGCCAAAGAAATGATCCAAGTTTTGATTCCCAAAACGTGTTCCCCATGGTTCCAGCGAATACTGGTCAATGATGGCTACGTGCCACTTTGGATTGTAATTCAAGATGCCATAGTCTTGCATTTGCTGGTCAATGGAGTACAAGTTACCATAGATTTGCGGCGTTCCTGTAGTATACAAAACATCAACAGCGAGATCGCGTGTATACGGGAAGAATTCTTTTGTTCGTGTTGGACGATCGTAATTGACACCACTGAAATCATTGTTCTTAAATTGATAGAAATGATCTTGTCCCCAACCTTCTTTGTTTTGAATGTATTGGAATGAACTTTCTCTCCAAATAGGTTCAGCATTCTCTACGGATACGCGCCAAAAATATACAGTACTATCGGTACAAACGAGTGGCGCATTTTGGTTGGTTGAACTCAAGGTCCAGTTGGCCGGTGGTACTGTTTTTATCCCACCCAAACCAGTAACGATGGCATAGCGATGGAAAGGACTAGGTGCACCGACAAAATCGATCGTATCCAATTCAAAGCGATAGGTGTTCAAGGGAGCAATTGGATTCACGGTGGAAGCCATTACTGTCACGCTGTCATTGGGAACGACTGCAAATGGATAGGGCAAGACAGGTTGAATGCCTTCCACATTGATAAAGAGAGTCTTGGTAATTTGATTGTTGACTATTTCGTCGTATTGCTCATCAATGAAGGTCGGCAAATCGGCTTTAATGGTGAAGGTGTTCAATCCAACGCCAGGTCCTGGCAACAAAGGCACTTTGAAATGGATGGTATCGGTATAGTTCAAACCGTTCAAATAGAAGGAATAAAGTGAATCCACCGATGATCCAGGAAGATCGCGAATAATGTCTAATGAGAAGGTGTCAATAACCGATCGGCCTAAGTTTTTTAATGCGATGGAAATTTCAATGCTATCCACACTAAGGTCCAATGTTTCAGGGCTGAAAGAGACCCCTTGTTCTGTCAATTCGATTTCTGGTTTTCCATGCGGGTTCATGCGCAACATGGGGTCGCCATTTAAAGACATTTGAGTGGCCGTTGACTCCGTAAATAAATTGGTCCCGAAGGTTTCCATGGTAGCAACAACATTGTGCATCTGCTCACCCAGTGTTTTACCGTAGTTATTTACACTTAATTCTTTGTATAATTCGTTTGAAAATTGAAACAGGGTGGAGGCGAACCCAAGATTTACGGTGCCCACATAGGCAATTGGACCGAAGTCGGGTGTTGAAATGAACTGTTCGGACTTTGAAACAGTGCTCTCGAAAATGTTCCCGTTGTAACAGGAATTGGCGATCATGACCGGATATTTGCCATAGTTGTCCCAATTCGAAGGATCATCAATATTGATGTCAAAACCAGAAGTGGTTGGTGCTGAATGGCCGAAGAAATTAATCAAGGAAACCCCCTCGTGAATGCGTTCGGTGATGGCATTCAATTCACCGGGAGGCAAGGGGTTATCGCTGGTCTTAACAACGGTTTTTACATTCCCGCCATAATTTGCATTTTCAATGGTCGTTTTCAAACTGGTCATGTACCCTTGAAAGGTGGTTTGTTGACCAATATCGGTTCCTCCCACAAAATGCAACACTTGTTTTTGCCAATCTTTGGTGGCTGAATTATAGACCGATGTTGGATCTTGCTGCTGCTCATACAATATGAGTTTTTCCAAATAATTGGCTAATTCATCGTTGGTGCGCGCAACAACACGTCCTGTAGGAATCAAAGAAGCCCATTTGGTCGTGCCAGGCAGGTTGGAAGTAAGGCAGTTGTCGCTCGATGGAAAGCCAAACGACGGAATTAAATTCAATGCGTAATTGGTAATGTTTGAGCGACCACCAGGACCATTGAAGGCCAAGCCAGAAACGTTCGCCTCACGAACGCCTTTTCCCATGAGGAATAATCCAACGGGTTTGTCTGTGGCTTGTGCGTACATGAAATGAGCAAAACGACGAATGCCATTGATGTGCTTGTGAATACCACCCCCAAATTGCTGGTACAGTTCATAAACATCCGCAAGAATAACATTGTAATTTCCGCCCTCAGGTGACATGCGGTATGCGGCATATTGAGCACTTGCGCTTTGTAGGTAAGGATTGTACACCATCAACAAGGCCTTTTCTGCGCTCAATTGGGAAAAGTCAGTGAATGTTCCGGGTGAGGTAGTAGGATTTACGGCACTCATCGAAGAAACCAATGTAAATGTGGAGGCATCTTGTATCCATACTTTTTGTACGTCTCCAGATGCATTGTTTGGAATTAAAATCGTTTTGGCACTTCCGTTCGTGGTTATTGCAAGTGATCGATAGATGTCACCCATCGCCCAAACCACAGGAGTTGCTGAAGTCAAATTAACAAGATCAAGTCGCGTTTTTGTTTGAATGAGTTGATTTTGAACATTGAATGTAGATTGTAGCGCACCCGCAATATTTGGTAATTTGGGATACGTAAACGAAAAGAAGTTGATGGATTGAAAATCAGTGAGCGCACCAAGGTCAGCAATGATATTTACCTTTAGGTTTGTTTGCCCACTCGCTGGAAGTGTACTCGCTGGAAAGGATGAATTGATCCGTATAGCACGGTACCCCGTGAAGAGTGAATCGGCTAAAATATAATTTGAACTCCCTACCGTATGTCGGGTATGGTGATTTGCTGTTCCAGAGGCAGCGGCATTAGAAATCCCCACAGTGACTGCAGAATACAAAATATTTGGCGCATCAGCACCTTGATACAACTGATCCAGTGTGGTGGAGGAATAATCCCAGGTATATCCAGAAGCTCCATTGACAGCGGCATTTCCCCATCCTTCACCAGATGTATAAAATGAACTCGATGAACCCGAACTTTTTTCTCCTTCGTTGTAACTGCTGTTGAACGATTGATACTTCTCGGCGATCACGAAATCTGAAGCGACATAACTGTCTATGCTTGCATCCGTATCGAGGACAACACGTTTGTTGTTGGTGGATGAATTCCAAGTAAAAAAATACTGGATCGTGTCGTTGTACAAACTGTATTTTGGATTTCCTTGGTCTTCTAAGTTTTCATACAACGTGGTGTCGAGCCATCCATCGTTGCGTTCGGCATAAAATAAGATGTAATCTCCGTCATCGATTGAATTGTCCCCACCGTCAACAATGAACAAAGGAATTTCTTTTTGCTTTCCAAAGAGTTGAATGTTCTGAGAAGTGAAACTCGTCGTTGGAATGTTCGCCGTTTGAAGGGTTTGGTAGTCAAGTTTATGAATTCCTGTCGTAAAGATTTTGAAGGAATAATATTTTTGTGAGTAATTGATCCACTCATTCCCAAAGGACTGTGCTTTGGATGCGAGTGGCAACAAAAAGACAACGATTGCGAAGAGTAGTTTTTTGAGCATACTATTTCACAGTTTTTGGTGGATCTAATTTCAAACGAATGGAAAGCACATGCGAGTACAAGGCCACGGATGCATCACCAATGTCTGTAAAGGCATAGTCGAGGTAAAAACTTTTGAAATTCAACCCAATACCGATGTTGGGTTGCACATTTAAATGTTTCGTGTCGTTAAAGTCAAGGACATACTGCATATTGGAAAGACCGCCGCGAAGTGCGACAAAATTCTTAAATCCAAATTCAATACCGATGTGTGGGTCGAAAGATGCAAAACCCGTGCGAATGAGGGTGTTTCTTCGACCATCTGTGGTCATGTCGAGGTCAAGTTCTCCGGCGGCATACAGCCCTTTCTTGCCCAAATCAAACTTTCCTCGTGCAGCAAAAATCAATCGTGGAAGGGTCAATTCTAAACCATTTTGAGGAATTGAATTTCCTGTTGCTGCAAAAATTTCTTGTGTTTGTTGGTCAAGGGTGAAAACCCACGCATTGAATGTTGAGGTGATGTCTCGAGCCATCAATCCGAAGCGCCAATGTTTGCCGCGTTTGTATTGCAATCCTGCATCTAAACCAAAGCCCCACGACTTCGCAAAATCTCCCACTTTGCGGTGAATGATTTTTAAATTTCCACCAACACTTAGCCCTTCAATGCGCAATTTTCGGGCATACGAAAGTAGAAAAGCATAGTCCGCAGCGGTAAATGTGGAGATGTTGTCGTAGTTGATATTCCCAGCGTTGTCAATCAGCTGAGTGGTATTGGGGATGTCGTCAACGGCGAAGCGAATAGCAGAAAAACCAAGGGCACTTTTGTCGTCTATTTTGTGCGCCAATCCCAAGTAATCGTATTTGGCGATGCCCGCAAAATATTCGGAGTGCATCAAGCCAACTTCCAACCATTTGTTAACATTGGTCAAACCAGCAGGATTCCAATAGCCCGAATTTACGCCAGCCGTTTGAGCGACTACGGCGTTGCCTTGGCCCAAAGCATCGGCACCTACACCTATGGCAAGAAATTCATTTGAATATTTTGGAGCAACCGATTGAGACTGAGCAAATGTACTGATAGACAATACGATTAGACTGAAAAGAAGGACTTTCTTTTGAAGCATCATGAAATGAATTTTAATGTCCTTTAACAGCATATTCGCTAAAAAATTGTGTTATTTGTACCGATTATTCGTCGTCGGGTTGGGTAAAAATAGTGTAAACGCCCCGATTATACAAAGAGTCGCACCAAAAATGTGTATGTGATGTTCAATCTTCCAAATTTGTTTACTGCGGGCAATTTAATCTGCGGAGTACTGGCAATTCTCTTGACCTTGTCGGGACGCATTGACTTTGCGCCTTTTGCTATTTTTGGCGGAGCCTTTCTCGATTTTTTTGATGGATTTTTAGCCCGAAAATTAAAGGTGGAGGGTGAACTCGGAAAGCAATTGGATTCGCTCGCAGATGTCGTGACATTTGGCGTCGCACCTGGCTTGCTTATGATGGTGGTTATCGTTGTGAGCATTTATCCCGAAGACAGAATTGCGGGAGAATTTGCGTCCAATGTTCATTTTCAACTGCAAAATTGGATGAACGCCATGTTTTATGGGATTCCGAACAACATGGATGCTTCGATAAAGTTCTTGCCATTTTGGGGCTTGTTGATTCCGTTTTTCAGCATGTTTCGTCTGGCAAAATTCAACATCGATACGCGTCAGTCTTCGTCCTTTATTGGTGTGCCAACCCCGCTTAACGCCTTGTTTTTCACATTTTTTCCCTTGTGTTTGTGGATCAATTTTCCGGAATGGACGCTGAGTAATCCGTGGTACATGGTCTTATTCAACCCATTTGTTTTAGTCGCTTTTGTAATCGCTATGTCCTTGATGCTGGTTGCGCCATTGCCACTTTTTGCGCTGAAATTCAAGTCTTTTGGATGGAAAGGAAATGAGGTGCGTTACACCTTTTTGATACTTTCTATTGGTTTGATTCCTATTTTACACGTGTGGGCTATTCCATTAATTGTATTTTTGTACTTGATTTTATCCGTTGCGGAAGCATTATTCAAAAAACAAGACCATGAAATTCAAAGCTGAAATTGATGTAATGCCATTGGATGCATTACTTGATCCTCAAGGGAAAGCCGTGTCAAATAGTATGAAAAACATCGGGCTTCCTGAAATCGACGGAGTACGCATAGGCCGCCATATCCGATTGTTTGTAGAGGCAGACAATCAGGCAGCAGCGGAAGTAAAGGTGGAGACCGCATGTAAAAAAATGTTGGCGAACCAAATCATGGAAAGCTTCTCCTTCTCGGTTACAGAGGCCTAATCTTCGTTTTTCTTGACTCTCGGAAATTTCATCGGTTTTGCGCGCTCCGCTCGTGGAACCTTGACTTTTTCTTCGTCCAATTCATTGGATGGTTCTCCGCGTTCGGAAATCTTTTGTGAAGCAACTTCGGAAGAGGTGAATGAGGCATGTCATCTTGCCCGCGCGGCCTTTGTTGAATTTTCTCAGTTGCCTGGTGGTGCACGTGCGGGGTTTCTTCGCCGAATTGCTCAATTGTTGCGGCAACAGAAAGACAAGCTTGTACCCGTTTATTGTGCTGAATCAGGACTCAGCGTGGAGCGTTTTGAAAGTGAATTGCTGCGAACGGTAACGCAATTGGACAGTTTTGCAACGCTTGCGCAAGAGGACACTTGGCGGAATGTTTCCATTGAAACAGCAAACCCAGGTCACCATCCACCAAAACCTGATTTGCGAAAGATGTCCATTCCACTCGGACCGGTTGTCGTTTTTGGCGCAAGTAATTTCCCCCTGGCCTATTCTACCATTGGAGGCGATACAGCAGCTGCCCTGGCAGTCGGTTGTTCCGTCATTGTGAAAGCACATCCCTTGCATGCAGCAACATCAGATGCAGTAGCTACTTTGGTCGTTCAAGCTGCAAAAGAAACAGGCATGCCAGATGGTGTTTTTTCTCATGTGCATGCTCAAGGTTTTCACGTAGGCGCTGAACTGGTGCAACATCCCGAAGTAAAAGCGGTGGGATTTACGGGTAGTCATGGGGGAGGAAGGGCAATTTTTGACATGGCGAACAATCGAAAGGAGCCAATACCTGTTTTTGCTGAAATGGGAAGTGTGAATCCGGTTTTTATTCTACCAGAATTAGTGCATGAAAACAAAGAGAATTGGTCGGAAATGTTAGCCAATTCGATGGTTTCAGGTCTAGGTCAATTTTGCACGAATCCAGGATTGCTCTTTGTGCTGGACAATGACGATAGCGACGAATTTTTGCGCCAATTGAGCGATTCATTTTTGAGCAAGTTTACATCAACAATGCTGCATTCGAGCATTAAAGAGCGTTTTGATCAAGGTAAAATAAAGATGGGAAATCGGGGTGCTGCCTTGCAACAATCCGCTGTCCATTTGGAGGATAATGTTGTTGGTCAGGCCATTGGCTATATCCACGCCAAGCAATTCATTGAAAATCTCGAATTTCAAGAGGAAGTGTTTGGGCCTTTCACCTTGGTTGTCCGATGCGCAGATGTACACGAACTCGAGGCATGTGTTCAGGTAATGAACGGCCAGCTTACGGCAACAATTTTGGGTTCAACGGCTGAAATTACAGCGTTAAGTGGGTTTGTATTCGCTCTTCAAAACAAGGTGGGAAGAAT
>CANGIC010000052.1 GCA_947453795.1 Flavobacteriales bacterium | reverse complement strand
TTGTTCACGGTACAACTGCTCGCGTTTCGAAGCAATTGACTTCGCTTCGCGTTCATCGTCCATCACATGGAATTTGTCTCCAGCGCTAGGTGCACCATTGATTCCGAGTACTGAAATAGGTTGTGATGGTCCAGCAATCTTTAAGATTTGTCCATGCTCATCGTGCATAGCACGCACACGGCCATAGTTCCGTCCAACGAGGATGACGTCACCAATTTTCATGGTTCCTGCTTCCACCAACATGTTCGTTACATATCCTTTTCCTTTGTCCAATGACGATTCAATCACTGTTCCAATGGCATTTTTATTTGGATTAGCGCGCAGGTTCAACATTTCTGCCTCAAGCAATACTTTATCGAGCAAAGCATCGATGTTGAGGTTTTGCTTCGCCGAAATTTCCTGGCACTGGTATTTCCCACCCCAATCTTCCACAAGGATATTCATTTGTGAAAGTTGTTCGCGGATGCGCTCTGGATTTGCTCCTGGCTTATCGATTTTATTGATCGCAAAAATCATAGGTACACCTGCCGCTTGCGCGTGGGAGATGGCCTCTTTCGTTTGCGGCATCACGTCGTCGTCTGCTGCTACGATGATAATCGCCACATCGGTTACTTGGGCACCACGTGCACGCATCGCGGTAAAGGCCTCGTGACCTGGTGTATCGAGGAAGGTCATTTTTCGGCCATCTTTCAATGTCACCGAGTACGCACCAATGTGCTGTGTGATCCCTCCTGCTTCACCCTCAGTAACATTCGCATTACGAATTTTATCGAGCAAGGATGTTTTACCGTGGTCAACGTGTCCCATCACCGTGATGATTGGTGGACGCGCTTCCAATTGGTCCTCGGTATCCTCCTGTACTGGAATAGATTCTTGTACTTCAGCACTTACAAAATGTGTTTCATACCCGAACTCATCCGCTACGATTTGAATCGTTTCTGCATCGAGTCGCTGGTTGATGGAAGCAAAAATCCCTAGGGACATGCATGCCGAGATGACTTGTGTTGGCTGAACACTCATCATAGAAGCCAACTCAGATACAGTTACGAATTCAGTCAGCTTCAGGATTTTTTCATCCATTTCGGCTGCCATCTGTTCTTCCTGACGGCGTTGTGCTACGTTGTCGCGTTTTGCACGTCTATTTTTTGATGCTTTAGACTTCCCTCCTTGAGTGGACAGGCGTGCCAAAGTATCTTTGATTTCTTTTTGGATATCGCGCTCCTTAATTTCGGGCTTATCGAATTTTCCTCCTGGTTTTTTTACCCCCGGTTTTTGTTGACCAGCTCCGGCATTAGGCGTGTTTCCTGTCCCGGCATTTGGCGTCTCCACCTTTTTGATGCGCTTGCGTTTTTTGCGCGCTTCAGCAGATTCATCGTGCGGTTTTGATGAGGTCTTCGGTCTTTCTACAGGCAATTCAATACGCCCAAGAACTGTTGGACCAGAAAGCACCTTGCGTTCGGCACGAATTGTTTCAATTTCCTTGGGTGCTGCTTTTTCTTCTGGTTCTGGCTGAGCGGGCTTCACCTCCACTTTTGGCGGGGCTACAGCTTCCTTTTTCGGCTCTTGCTTTGGCTTATTGATTTGATCCAAATCAATTTTTCCAACTACTTGAACTTTCACTTCCGATTCCGCATGCACTTTCACCACTTCTGGCGCGGGAGCTACTGCTTTTTCGGGAACGACTTCAGGTATTGGCTCGGGCTTTGGCGCTTCCACCACCGCTACGGGCTCGGGAGTTGGCTCCACCTTTGGCACTTCAACTGGCGCTGGTGCGGATACCACAGCAGGTTCTTCAGCATCCTTTGCGGGTGCAGTCTCCTCTGTGCGCGAATCGCGAATCGATATTGTCTCGCGCTTCTCTCTGCGCAGACCCGAACCTTTGGATTGTTCTTTCAGCGTTTGATCATCCGCAAATTCTTTTTGCAGAATTTCATAATGATCCGACTCCAATTTGGTGTTCGGGTTATTTTCGATCTTTACGCCTTTAGATTCGAGGAATTCAACGAGCGTAGTGACCCCAACATTGAGTTCACCCGCTGCTTTTCCTAATCTTATTGGTTTTCCTGCCATAGTATTGTATGCGTAATCTATTCGTTAAATTGGGAGAATTTATTCAAATTCAGCCCGTAAAATTCTGAAGACTTCTTGTATTGTTTCCTCTTCAAGGTCGGTGCGTTGCACCAAGTCAACGATGCCAATTTCCAACACAGATTTCGCTGTATCACAACCAATCGCCTTTAATTCATCGATAATCCAGCTATCGATTTCATCGCCAAATTCTTCCAAATCTACATCCTCAACATCTACTTCTCCGTCTCTGTACACATCGAGTTCATAACCCGATAGTCTTCCCGCAAGTTTGATGTTGTTTCCACCTTTTCCAATGGCCAAAGACACCTGATCTGGTTTCAAGAACACTTTCGCGCGCTTGTCTTCTTCGTTGATTTCAATTGATGTAATTTTTGCCGGTGACAATGAACGCTGAATCAACAACTGCGCATTGTTTGTAAAGTTGATGACATCAATGTTTTCGTTGCGCAACTCACGAACAATTCCGTGAATACGTGAACCTTTCATTCCAACGCAAGCACCAACTGGATCCACACGATCATCGTAAGACTCAACGGCTACTTTCGCACGCTCTCCTGGCTCACGAACGATGCGCTTAATGGTAATCAATCCATCAAACACTTCAGGAACTTCCAACTCGAACAAACGCTCCAAGAATTCTGGTGCTGTTCGGGATAAGATAATCACTGGTGAGCTGTTGCGCATGTCCACTTTCGCGACAACTGCACGCACTGCCTCACCTTTCTTAAAGTAATCTGAAGGTATTTGTTCTGATTTTGGAAGGATAAGTTCGTTGCCCTCGTCGTCCAATACCATGATTTCTTTTTTCCATACTTGATATACCTCACCTGTGATGATCTCTCCCACACGCTCTTTGTATTTCTTGTACAAATGGTCTTTCTCCAATTCCATGATCCGCGAAATCAAGTTTTGACGCAAAGAAAGAATGTTGCGACGACCGAAATCACCGAATTTAAATTCTTCCGTTACCTCTTCACCGATTTCAAAATCTGGCTCAATCTTGATGGCATCCGAATAGGCAATCTCCGTGTTCGGATCTTCCACCTCACCGTCATCAACGATTTCTTTGTTTAAGAATATTTGCACATCACCTTTATCGATGTTCACGATAATGTCAATGTGCTCGTCCGTATTGAATTTCTTTTTTAACATCGCACGGAAAACGTCTTCCAATACGTGCTGCATCGTTTGTTTATCGATGCTTTTCAATTCTTTGAATTCCGAGAACGATTCAACTAATTCAAGGCTGTTCATGTTCGCTGTTTATTTAAATGTAATGATAATTTTCGCTTCTTTTATTTCACTAAACAGGTGGTTAAATCGCTCCACCACCAATTCTTTTTTCTTTTTTCCTTCAATTTTTTCTTTGCGCTCCTGCTCGAGTACAATGCCATTTTCAGCACATTCTACAAGCTTCCCTTCGGTTTTTGTTCCGTTGACCAACACAAGTTTTAAGTCACGTCCCACATTTTTCTCGTACTGTGCCAGTACCCGCAATGGTTTGTCGAGACCAGCAGAGGACACATGCAATTCGAAATCTTGCTCCTCACGGTCCAGGTTGTGCTCAACGTTGCGCGAAACTGACATGCAGTCCTCAACGCTCACGTTACCCATCTTCTTGTCGATTTCCATGTGAATGACATTGGATGCAGACACAGTAAGTTCTACGATGTACAGTCCATTTCCTAAGTGCGCCATGCGCTCCTCAGCCAATTCTTGTATTTTTTTCTTTGCAATCATATTTGACAAAAAGAGGGGACTTTCGTCCCCTCGTTTCTAAATGCTGTCTTCAAATGTGGCACAAATATACAACGATATTTCAGAAATCCAACATTTTCAACGAATTTCATGTGAAACACGCTGCTTTTTTCTGAAATTTGTCAAAAAAGCGATGCTAGTAGAAATCGAAAATAAGATTGTTTCCACCCAACTTTTTGAGGAAAAATTTGTGTGTGACCTGAACGCATGCAAAGGCGCTTGTTGTGTGCAAGGCGATGCTGGAGCACCTTTAACTTTTGAGGAGGTGGACATTCTTGAGGACATTTACGACGATGTGAAACCATTCATGCGGCCAGAGGGCATCGCCGTAGTGGAAGAATCGGGGGTTTTCTATTTAGATCGCGACAATGAACCCGTCACTTCTCTTGTGAACGGAGAGGAATGTGTGTTTGTTTACTTCGATGAAAAGGGAATTGCAAAGTGTGCGGTAGAACAGGCGCATGCCGAAGGAAAGGTTTCATTTTTAAAGCCAATTTCATGTCACCTCTACCCGATTCGGGTGAAAAAATTTGACGATACGATTGCCTTAAACTACAACGAATGGTCGGTTTGTGAACCCGCTTGTGCCTGTGGTGAGACGCTCAATGTTCCGGTTTACCGCTTTTTGAAAGCACCCCTTGTACGCGCCTTCGGAGAACCATTTTTCAAGGAGTTGGAGATCGTTGACGAGGAATTGAAGAAGCAGGGAAATCAATAAATACCCTACGAAAATTCCATTGATCACACGAATTCTCGTACATTTAGATTCATTGACCTTATCCCATCACATGCACAAGGAAAAATTTGTTTGGTTGCTGATTGCCACAGTTGCATTTTCCTGTCAAGTGAAAGGACAAGTGCTCATTGATAGTTCGGCTGCGACGGGTTACTTTGTTCCATTTAGCGATACCACCTTAAGTTCGATTTCCGCTTCTGCATCATGCACTTCCACTATTTTTCCTTTGGACTTAAACGGAGATTCAAGCACTGATGTCGAATTCTTAGTCAGCTGTTCAATGGGTGGACAAGGAAGCATGTATTCCATATCGATAAAGACATACAATGCCTTCCAAATTCATGGGGATACGAATTACATTGAACACTATCAATACATTACACCTGGCGGTGTTGTTCATGACACCACGCGAAAACGCACTGTTGTTCAACAATACAGTTGGGGAGATCTCATTCAGAGTGGACAAACATCACTTTTCGCAAACCTTCCGATTTACAGCTACGCCACCGGAAATTTTCCGAGTTGCATTTACACGAACATCGAACCTGTTTTGTTGGATACTTTTTACATAGCTCTGGAAACACCCGCACACGACATCTATTGTTTCAAACTTTCGAATCCAACACGCTATGAACTCAGGATTTTTTCTGTGAAGAGCAGCGTGAACCAATTGCAGCATGACATCTTCGTTTTTCCTAATCCCTCGGACGGAATCCTGCATTTTAATAAGCCATGTGGCTTGGTAGCGATTTATTCGATCGATGGGAAATTGGTTAAATCACAAGATGAAGTGTATGAAACCTTAGATGTTTCTGGACTTTCCGACGGAACATATTGGCTGAGGATTCACGATGGAGGAACGGTGACTCAAACGAAGTTTGTGAAGGTTAGGCCCTAATTATTAAAAACAGAGTGGGAAATGAGAATGAGAGCGGTCGAAAATATCTCAAATCATCTATGTATTAAATCCTGAGTGTTTGTCAATCATCACGCTCGCCTCTTGTCCCGATAATTCGGGAACCCACTTCACTCTGCTCTTCCTGCAGGGTTCTACGATTGTTTTATGTTGAAAAACAAAGCCCGAGTGAATACCCGGGCTTATGCTATTTATATTTTTATGCTTTACCGCAGCTTCTAGCCAGAACACATGTGGCTCCGCCGGATTTAGCACCGTCTAAAACCAGCTGTCGCTGCTTTTAGCCAATGCCCATCTGACTTCGTCGGATTTCCGTTCTGTAGCCCCGTGATTTATCTTGGGGCCTGCTATCGCAGCTTCTAGCCAGAACACATTTGACTTCGTCGGATTTAGCACCGTCTAAAACCAGCTGTCGCTGCTTTTAGCCAGAACACATCTGACTTCGTCGGATTTCCGTTCTGTCCAGAACCTGCTATCGCAGCTTCTAGCCAGAACACATCTCACAAGCGTCTGGGTTGTCCAGTGAGCATGCGATGGCTGCTTGGTTCTCTTCGATAGATTTCGCAGTTGGAACTTCTTCCACTTTTTTGTCAATCGTAAATTTAATCGCGTCTGTCGCTGCTTTCGTACGTAAGTAGTACATTCCAGTTTTCAATCCTTTCTCCCATCCGTAGAAGTGCATAGATGTCAGCTTACCGAAGTTCGCGTTTTCCATGAAGATGTTCAATGATTGAGATTGGCAGATGTAGGCGCCACGATCAGCAGCTTGGTCGATGATTGCTTTTTGAGAAATCTCCCATGCTGTCTTGTACAAATCTTTCAAGCGTTGTGGAATCTCATTGATGTTTTGAATGGATCCGTTTGCTTGCATAATCATTTGACGCATGTCTTTATTCCACAATCCCTCACGTACCAAGTCTTTCAATAAGTGCTTGTTCACAATGATGAACTCACCTGAAAGCACACGACGTGTGTAGATATTTGAGGTATATGGTTCAAAACATTCGTTGTTTCCAAGGATTTGTGCCGTTGAAGCCGTAGGCATTGGTGCTAACAACAAAGAGTTGCGTACCCCATGCTTTTGAACTTCTTCTTTCAACACATCCCACTCCCAACGTGCTGTTGGCGTTACGCCCCACATATCGAATTGGAAGATTCCTTTTGACACTGGGGAGCCCTTGAATGTTTCGTATGGACCATCCACTTTCGCCAAATCTTTAGACGCAGTCATTGACGCATAGTAGATCGTTTCAAAGATCTCTCTGTTCAATGCGCGTGCTTCTTCTGATTCAAACGGGTAGCCCATCATAATGAACGCATCCGCCAATCCTTGTACACCCAATCCGATTGGACGGTGGCGAAGGTTTGAGTTGCGTGCTTCTTCGATTGGGTAGAAGTTCTCGTCAATGATTCTGTTCAAGTTCAATGTCGCTTGGTACGTTACTTCGAACAATTTGTCGTGGTCAAATTTCCCGTCTTCAGTGACATATTTTGGAAGTGCCAACGATGCCAAGTTACACACCGCCACCTCATCAGGTGCTGTATATTCGATGATCTCTGTACACAGATTCGATGACTTAATCGTTCCAAGGTTTTGTTGGTTTGATTTCGCATTCGCGGCATCTTTATACAACATGTATGGTGTTCCGGTCTCGATTTGAGATTCAAGGATTTTAAACCACAAATCTTGCGCTTTGATTGTCTTACGGCCTTTTCCTGCTGCTTCATAGCTCAAGTACAATTTCTCGAACTCTGCGCTGTGCGTGTCTGACAAACCTGGACATTCGTGCGGACACATCAGGGTCCATTCTGCATTGTCTTTCACACGTTGCATGAACAAATCTGGAATCCAAAGGGCGTAGAACAAGTCACGTGCACGGGATTCTTCTTTTCCGTGGTTCTTTTTCAAGTCCAAGAAATCGAATACATCGGCATGCCATGGCTCCATATAGATGGCGAATGAACCTTTGCGTTTTCCTCCTCCTTGATCCACGTAGCGTGCTGTGTCATTGAACACACGCAACATAGGTACGATCCCGTTTGATGTTCCGTTTGTTCCCTTGATGTATGACCCTGTAGCGCGGATGTCGTGAATTGCCAAACCGATACCTCCTGCAGACTGTGAAATTTGAGCACAAGACTTCAAAGTATCGTAAATTCCACCGATGCTATCTTCCTTCATTGTCAATAGGAAGCAAGACGACATTTGTGGTTTTGGCGTTCCTGAATTGAACAAGGTTGGCGTAGCATGTGTGAACCATCCTTCTGACATCAAGTTGTAGGTCTTGATCGCTGCGGCTACATCTGCCTTGTGGATCCCCACGGCAACACGCATCAACATTTGTTGAGGACGCTCAGCGATGATGCCTTCCAGCTTCATCAAATACGAACGCGTCAAAGTTTTGAATCCGAAGTAGTCGTAACGGAAATCGCGGTCATAGATAATACTAGAATCCAACAACTCTTTGTTGTCCATGATGATTTGGTACACATCGTCAGCTACCAACGCCGCTTTCTGTCCTGTTTTCGGGTCGATGTACGAATACATGTCCTCGATCACTTCAGAGAAACTTTTCTTCGTTTCCTTATGAAGGTTCGATACAGCGATGCGGGACGCGAGCAAGGCATAATCGGGATGGTCGATTGTCTTTGCTGCTGCGACCTCCGCCGCTAGGTTGTCAAGGTCGGTTGTTGACACCCCGTCATAGATGCCCTCGATAACCTTCATAGCGACTGCTTCGGGCGACACCAATGGGTCGAGTCCGTAGCACATTTTCACAGTTCGCGCAGTGATTTTATCGAATTTTACAGCTTCTTTCCGGCCATCTCTTTTGACTACATACATGGTCATTCAGTTATTAAAGTAGGTACTATTTTATTTCTTAAAAGTCTTCGTCCAAGCTAAAGGACTGGTTTTCTTTTCCTGCGAGAACGCCTGCCTTTTGGTATTCACCAACGCGTTTCTCGAAGAAGTTTGTTTTCCCTTGAATGGAAATCATGTCCATAAAGTCAAACGGGTTGTTCACATTGTACACTTTTTCATTGCCCAACTCCTGCAATAAGCGGTCGGCAACAAACTCAATGTATTGTGCCATCAAGTCACTGTTCATTCCAATCAACTTCACCGGCAAGGCATCCGTAATAAATTCCTTTTCGATAGCGACCGCATCCATAATGATCTCTTTCACTTGTTGTTTTGGCAATCTATTTACCAAGTGCTTTGTGTACAACAGACAAGCAAAATCACAATGCAAGCCCTCATCGCGTGAGATCAACTCGTTCGAGAATGAAAGTCCTGGCATAAGTCCTCGCTTCTTCAACCAATAGATCGAGCAGAAAGAACCAGAGAAGAAGATTCCTTCTACTGCAGCAAAAGCCACCAAGCGCTCTGCGAATGACCCTTTGTCGATCCAACGCAAGGCCCACTCCGCTTTTTTGCGTACACAATCAAGCGTGTCAATGGCATTGAACAAATGTTTCTTGTCTGTCGAATCTTTGATATAGGTATCAATCAACAACGAATAGGTTTCGGAGTGAATGTTTTCAATCGCTACTTGGAAGCCGTAGAAAAACTTTGCCTCAGTGTATTGCACTTCGGACAAAAAGTGCTCTGCCAAGTTTTCATTTACAATACCATCAGATGCCGCAAAAAACGCAAGAATATGCTTCACGAAATGACGCTCGTCGTCGTTCAATTTATGCTCCCAGTCAATTAAGTCTGGCGACAAATCAATCTCCTCTGCCGTCCAAAAACTCGCTTCCGCTTTTTTGTAGAACGCCCAAATATCATCGTGCTGAATAGGGAACAACACAAATCGGTTGTTGTTTGATTCTAATATTGGTTCGTTCTGCGCCATTTTTTGGTCGTTTTTTATATGCGAATACTATGCTGCACAAGGAAAGTTCCTTGTTGGTAATTTTCAATAAAGTTGGTTGTTTCCCCATCTTTAGAAATCGATCCGCAAGGGGTCGTGCATTCCTTTCTTTAGGGCTTACAAAAATTGCTAAAATTCCTCCCATCAACAAGCTAAAGAAATGAACAAAGTGTCGCGGTTTTCAACACCCCATTACTGAATCCCTTTAGTACTAAACGATAGGGCGATTATCAACAGCATCTCGAAAGATATTCACACAAAAAATTGTGCAATTGTCAATAAATAAGCTCATCCCCACGCCACACTGACTCACACGGAAGTTTTGCAATGCTTTCATAAAATTACGGCGGTCTGGGAGCGAAATCAAGAACGAAATTTTGTTATTTTACACACTCAATTGTTTATACGATACCACTCGCCAATGATAACAAAGAATAGAGCACTATTTAAACTAAAAGTGTCGGATTTATTTCCTCTCAAAGACCGACTTTTCCATTTAATTTTTCCAGAAAAATGCACCGCCTGTTCGGCTGAATTGTCGACTTCGGACCGGCACCTATGTCCCTTCTGTTTGCTTGACCTCGACTACACCTATTTTGAGAAATACACCGAGGCCACCGCCGTGGAAAAATTATTCTGGGGGAGAGTGCCCATCGAACAGGCCTATGCCCATCTATTTTATCGAAAAGGAGGCAGCACGCAGCAAATCCTTCACGCCTTGAAATACACCTACAACGGACAAATTGGTCGGGCGTTTGGAAAAAGCATTGGCCAATCACTGCGCCAGCAACAAAAATGGATGGATGTAGATGTCTTGGTACCGGTGCCCATTCACCCAAAAAAAGAATTCACGCGGGGATACAACCAAAGTGCGCTGATCGCCGAAGGAATTTCGGAATCTATGGGTATCCCTGTTCAGTCGCTCGGACTCCAAAAATCAACACATACGGCGAGTCAAACGCGAAAGGGACGCTTCCTGCGCTGGGAGAATGTGCAAAACAACTTTTCGCTCTCGTCCCAATCCGATTTCACTGGAAAACACATTGTTTTTGTGGACGATGTCATCACAACGGGTGCGACTTTAGAATCCCTAATTCGCACCGTATTGGATAAATATCCTGATATTCGTATCAGCGTAATCAGTCTCGCATTTGCTGCATGATAAAACAACACATACTCATTATTGGTGGTGGATTGGCCGGTATTTGCGTCGCCATGAAATGCATCGACGCCGGACATAAGGTAACACTCATCGATAAAGGGGAGAACCGCAGTTCAGCTGTTGCAGCCGGAATGATCAATCCCTTGGTGTTTCGCCGCATGACAAAATCATGGCGTGTGGATGAATTCATTCCGTATGCGGAACATTTCTACCGCACACTAGAGCAACGAACGGGAGAAAGATTTTTCCACCCGATCACCATTCGTCGCTGTATTGCCTCTGACCAAGAAGCCGGCTATTGGAAAGACCGTGCACAGAACGCCATGTTTCGCGACTACATTCACCCATTTGATGAAGAAGACGCGCAAATTCGACCCGAACAACGCCCATTTGGCAGTGCACGCGTAAACCATTCGGCCTATGTGTCTGCCGAAAATTTCATGGCGGCCAGTAAAGCATATATTGAAAAAAACGGGACATATGTAGCTGCCACATTTGACTTCCAACAATTTGATCCAACGGAGTGCTCGTATTTAAGTCAGCCCTATGATCACGCTGTCTTTTGTGAAGGGTCAGCTTCCGTAAAAAACCCCTACTTCGAAAAGCTTCCGGTTGAGGCCACAAAAGGTGAAATTTTAACCGTAACCGCACACACCCTGCCGCAACACGAATCCTTGAACCGCAAATGTTTTTGCTTGCCCATTGCGCCAAATACCTTTCGCATTGGTGCAACCTATGTCTGGCACACCGACAATGTGATTCCAACCGCAGAGGGCAAGGAATTGCTGCTGGAAAATTTGCGTTTACTTACCGACGAAAGCGTAGAGGTCATCGAACATCGGGTAGGGATTCGACCAACCACGCCAGATCGACGTCCCATCATGGGCGCTCATCCTACCTACCCAAAGGTTCACATTTTTAATGGTTTGGGTGCGAAGGGCTACATGATGGCGCCACTGTTGGCCGAAGAACTCTTGGCGCACATTATCGATGGCAAGCCCTTAGACCGAGAGGTGGGGCTGGGGAGGTTTTTTTGAGAAAGGGACGAGTTGCGAGTTACGAGTTACGAGTTGCGAGTTGCGAATTACTAGTTGGAATTTTTACTCTCCGAAGAACGATAAGGCAATTTGGTGCCTTCGACAATTTAGTGCTTGAACTAGCTTTTGTTCTTTGTCCTTCAGCGAAGCGGTCCTTTGTCTTTGAGCGCAGCGGCTTGTCCGCCGAAGCGGGGTCCTTTGTCCATTTACGAGTTACTTCGAAGCAAAATCATTCGGTGACATGCCGACGATTTTTTTGAAAGAGGTAAAGAAGGGGTTGTAAGAGGCGTAACCGACCTCGGTGGCAAGCGATTCGAGGGTATTGTGTTTGAGGAAGCCCAAACCAATGAGGTGCTTAGCATCTTCAATCCGCTTGATGGTCTTGTATTCCGTAAAGGTCAACTTGCAGTGGTATTTAAAGAGGTAGATGACGTGCGTATAAGGCACTTCAATTTCGTTCGCCAACTCTTTAATGGTAATGTGGTGATTGCGAAAATAGCGTTTTTCAGTGACAAACTCTTCCACATCTTGGATTAATTCCACAATGGAATCGTCCAACTTTTCTTTCAAGCGTTCGTCGAGTGGTCCTGTCACTTCATTTACACTCAATTTCCAAAACTCCAAATTTTCAACTTCTTCTGTTTTTGGTTTCGGAATAAGGCGTTTGTTCAAGCGCGGGATTCCCAAAAGAATTTCTGGAGAGACTAACAATTTGATGTAAAGAATCAGTTGAAGGAAAACACTCAATGTTCCTACAGGAATTTGAGAAAGCATTTCGCCTTTTGAGAAAGAAATCACGATGACCACAAGAATCCTCACGGAGCCGATTAAAAATAAAATGAAGAGAAAAATGGCCCAATTCCGAATAGTCAAATGGTGCTGCTGGTGCACTTTCTGTGGATTTTTCCAAATTTGGTATGCAACAATTCGAAAGGTTAAGTACACATACACCGCCACGAAAACTGACACTAAGCAAAAATTGACCACAAGAACGGATTTCTCGCCATAGATGCCCATACCAAAGATGACTAGGTAATAGACAAAGAAGAAAATGGGTATTATTAAATGCAACAAATTTCTAGAATCGAACCGTCGCTCGTCACTAGCTAGTGTTTTAAAATAAAGGTAGAAAAAAACAAACGTGAGGAGTACAATCCCTTTAAACTGCGGTGGAATGTCTTCCAAAGTAGTTTGGATTCCAAGCGTATAAGTACCAGAGAGAAACGCCCTTGACAGACCAAGAACGAGTGATAAAATCAAGTAAGTGTTTACAAACTTATTTGATCGTATTGAAAACATCAAAAGCCCTATGGTAAATAAGCCAAAACTGAATGTTATTAAAAAAAAGATGCTTTCCAGCAAATCCCAGTTCATGTTGCAAGTGAATTTTTCAGTTTTTCAAAATTAAGAATACTGACTTAAGTTTTTAACGCTACACAAAAGTAATTTAGTTATGTTCTTTTGCACCATAAGTTTAGCTTTTTTTCACGAAATTTTCTCGAAGTCAAAAGCGCACATGTCATCAACAATCGATTCTACCGCTTTCTCGTGACTCAATCGTCCCGTTTTGAATGCTATTTTCCCGTTTTGGGAATATTTCCATTTTCGAGCGAAATATATGTTATTGTTTTTCAGACACTTAAATATTTTTTGGCATGTTGGCACATCGATTGACAAAGCGGCGGCGAGCATGTGCACTAAAATTTAAAGTTGTGTATGTGCTCAAGAAAATTTGTTTCAGACCAAATTTATTTAACGTACTTATGA
>CANGIC010000051.1 GCA_947453795.1 Flavobacteriales bacterium | reverse complement strand
ATGTACCGGCGTTCACAACTTGGCATTGGCTATTTGCCGCAGGAAGTCTCTGTGTTTCGAAAGTTGAGTGTAGAAGACAACATCATGGCCATTTTGGAAATGACGGACATGACAAAGGTTCAGCGCAAAGAAAAGCTGGAAACTCTGCTAGAGGAATTTCACCTCACACATGTACGTAAGAATTTAGGAAACAGACTTTCCGGGGGTGAAAAACGACGCACTGAGATTGCACGCGCCTTGGCTACAAACCCGAAATTTGTTCTTTTGGATGAACCATTTGCCGGAGTTGATCCTATTGCTGTGGAAGACATTCAAAGTATCGTTTCTGAACTGCGCAAGCGCAATATTGGGATATTGATCACCGACCACAACGTGCAAGAAACGCTTTCGATAACCGACAGGGCGTATTTGCTCTTTGAAGGGAGTATCTTGAAATCGGGAACAGCAGAAGAGTTAGCAGCGGATGAACAGGTGCGACGCGTATACCTTGGTCAAAATTTCGTTTTACGAAAGAAATAAAAGATTTTAAAAAAAGGTTTATATTTACCAGCAAATTCTATCATTTAATACGACAACTATGCTACGCAGCACATCATTCTTGGCACTTTCATTATTGTTTGTCATCACATCACTTTCTTCGTGCAAGAAAAAATGTGTGATCAGTAAAGAAATCGTTGACAGTGGAGCCATCATTAAAAATGTGATTTTCTACCCAAACAGTGGAAACATGAGCACAAGTATGGCTGGAAATTACCTCATCAATGCAAACAGTCCGTATGCTGACCGCATCGAGGTAGGCATCAATGGTGCGGGTAAAGCTCCAGTAGATTATTCTCAATACAACGTGCTTTGCTTTCCACTTAAAACAAGGTGTAATGCGTCATTTGACCGTTCTGTCACTGTAAATGCCGCTTCACAAAATGTGGTGTATAAAATCGTTGCTACGCAATGTGCGAATTGTGAGCAAGAGTGGTTGACAGAAAACTATGTATTGGTACCTGCGTTCCCAGCATCGTACACGGTGACTTATGACATTTCTGTCGTTGACAAATAAATCCAAAACATTGTTATACAAAAAAAGGGTGCTTAAAGGCACCCTTTTTTATTTCTCGTGGAAACGATTACTTACTTGCAAGATCAGCGTTAGTCGTCTGGTCTAATTTACCGTATGCATCGCAACCATGGCCGCTTGTAGTTTTACACGCTGCTAATACCATCGTTAATACAATTCCTGCGAGTGCCAATGTCATCAATTTTTTCATGGGGTACTGTTTTAGTTTGTTTGTAGTTGCTTTGTTGTCGTTGTGAAATGCGAAAATAAAATATTTTAACCGCTTTCGTGTAAAATAATTATTCACATTTGCCATTTATTACGCAAATCATCTTTTAATGTTACAGCCGACATGAAAAAAATGTTGTTTTTCGTCATTTTATGCTTTCAGACCTTCGTGTATGGTCAGGGCTCATGGCAAATCACATGGGCTGGTACGGAGTATTCGGCCATCAGTCACCGCCCCAAGACAGCATTTAAAGACAGCATTTCACTCCTCAATTACCTTCAGCAATTTCAGCAAACAGCAATTTCAAAAGGATACCTTTTGGCCTCCTTCGAAAGTATTTCATTCAAAACCAAAGTGGCAGAGGTAAATTTCCAGCTTGGGGAGAAGTTTCGTCAAGCCACCATACATGTTTCATCTGAGGACCGACGCTACATTGGAAACACGGTACTTCGTGAACGCAGTATTGTATCGATGCCCTTCTTACCTTCAGAAATTTCTTCCTTGATGTCGGCTGTTCAATCCGAACTTCTCGCCGCTGGATATCCATTTGTCCGTGTCTCACTGACTTCCATATCGATTGAAAAGGAAAAACTCGATGCTCAATTGGTTGTTGATAAAGGTCCGTTAGTGACTTGGAAAGAAATTCACATCAAAGGCGACAGCTCCATTTCCGCGAAATTCATTGCTAACCTCATTGGAATTCACGTCGGCGATCTTTTTAACGAAGAATTGGTCCGCGATCTTGACCGAAAAATTGAACAAGTCCCCTACATAAAAACCATAAAACCATCTGCTGTTTTCTTTACCAACGAAGGCGCCGAGTTGTTTCTCTACTTAAACACAGAACCATTAAGTTCCGTGAATGGTGTTTTAGGGCTGCAGCCCGACCCCTTATCGGGAAGAGTTGGTGTTACTGGAGATTTGGATTTAAAACTCTTAAATGCGCTCAAACGGGGTGAATTGCTCGCGCTGAATTGGCGAAGTATCCGTGTAAAAACCCAATCAATCGCGCTACGCCTAAATCTCCCCTTTCTTTTTTCCACGCCGATCGGAACAGATTTGCGATTTCAGCTCTACAAACGGGACTCCTCCTTTTTGGAAGTAAAGGCACTACTTGGGATTCAATATATGCTGCGAAACGGCACCACCTTTAAAGTCTTTTATCAAAATGCCACATCCTCATTACTGGGTGGAAGCGCAGGTAACCCAAATTTCTCTGACTTATCCTCCCTGCAAACGAATAATTATGGAATATCTCTAAGTCGCCGGAAGATGGATTATATCCCAAATCCTTCGCGGGGTTTTGCCTTTTCCTTTGAAGGGGCTGTGGGTGGACGAAAAAGCGTGTTGAATGATAGTGCTGAGGTGGTGAAATCAACGGCATTTCGCGGTTCATTGGGTGCAGAATGGTTTATCCCTTTAGCGAAACGACACGTGTTGCACCTAAACACAAGCACCGAATTTTACTATGCCGATGAAATCTTCCAAAACGAGGTGTTTCGCTTCGGTGGACAACAATCATTACGGGGTTTCAATGAAGAGGAATTGTATGCCACCACGCGGTCATTACTCTCCATCGAATACCGGTTTCTTTTGGATAAAAACTCCAACGTTTTCGCCTTTTTTGATCAAGCCATGTACGAAAACAGATCAGCTATGTATTACAAGGATGCGCCCTTTGGTTTTGGTTTTGGACTCTCTTTTGGCACACGCGCCGGAATTTTTGCCGTGTCCTATGGCTTGGGCAAACAGATGAATAATCCGCTGAAATTAAACAATGGGAAAATTCACTTTGGGTATGTAGCGTATTTCTAAGGGAGGTGGTGTTTTCTACTTGCGTGTAGATTGCATCGTTTGACGAATCTCTTTCATGAATTCAGAGGCATACACAAAGCTGAGTACCTGTTCATCTTCTGTGGTAATGATTGACTTACTGTCGCCTTTCCACCATCCATTTCCTTGGTACATAAATAAGATCGTGTCCCCAATCTCAATGACACTGTTCATATCGTGCGTAATGACCACGGTGGTGATGTCATATTCGTAGGTAATTTCACGAATCAGGTTGTCGATGACAATGGAAGTTTTTGGATCTAGTCCTGAGTTGGGCTCATCACAAAACAAGTATTTAGGATTCATCGCAATCGCTCTGGCAATACCAATTCGTTTTTGCATACCCCCACTACATTCCGAAGGAAATAATTTATTTTTACCCGCAAGGTTTACGCGTTCTAAGCAAAAGTCTGCACGCTCCTGCATTTCCTTTTTGGTCATGTTGGTAAACATCGACAAGGGGAACATGACATTTTCCTCCACAGTCATCGAATCGAAAAGTGCGGAACCTTGGAAGAGCATGCCGATTTCCTTGCGGATTTCTTTTCGGCCAAGGCGATCCATTTCCGAGAAATTTCGCCCATCGAACAATACCTGGCCGCTATCAATTTCGTGTAAGCCAACGATGCATTTCGCCAATACTGATTTTCCGTGACCGGATTGACCAATAATTAAATTTACTTTTCCCTTTTCGAATCGCGCGTTGATGTCAAAAAGAACTTGGTTAGCACCAAATGATTTATTCACTCCAATGACATCGATCATAGCAACATAATTTGGGTGAGAATAAAATTGGCAATAAGAATCGCTATACTGCTACTTACTACCGCCTGTGTTGATGCTTTGCCCACATCAAGAGCTCCACCTTTGGTATAGTAGCCATAGAAGGAAGCAATCGACACAATCAAGAATCCAAATACGATCGTTTTTGTCAGGGCATACACCACATTGTACACTTCGAAGAACGATCGAATACCGAGCACATACACTTCGGTAGTCGCTAAATCACTGGTCACCAAAACCGCCCAACCACCAATGAGTGAGAGTGCCATCGAGAAAATAACCAATATAGGGAAGAACAAAATGGCCGCTGTTACCTTAGGCAAGACGAGAAAAGTCAAGGAATTTACCCCCATGATTTCAAGTGCATCGATTTGTTCCGTTACCCGCATGGTTCCAATTTCAGAGGCCACATTAGACCCAACTTTTCCCGCCAATATTAGCGAGATGATGGTTGGTGAGAATTCTAAAATTGTACTTGACTGTGTGATGTATCCAATCGTGTAATCTGGCAACAAGGGATTGTCCATGTTCGATGCTGTTTGCAAGGCAATGACTGCACCCATGAATGTGGACATCAGCGCCACGATTGGAATGGAATTGATTCCGATGCCTTGTATTTCTTCGAATAGGCGCTTGCGGAAAATCTGAAATTTCTCTGGTCGCGAAAACACGACCAACATCATCAGTATGTACTTGCCGATATTTGAGATTACTTTCATTGGCAGCTAATTTAAGTTTAATTTCCTGTATTCACAGCGATACACTCAAAACTTTCTCTAAAAAACGCCTTCAAAACATGTACATTTGAGCCAATGAAAAAAGAGCCAATTCGTTCAAAAGAAAAGGTGGCGAATGCATTAGGAAAATACCTTCCAGAGGCATTCGTTGACTATGTTGTCACTCTTTTTCAGGAAGCAAGTGTTCGTTTTAAAATTGTTCCTGGACGCGCGACCAAGTTGGGCGACTTTCGTGCAGGAATGAATGGCGAAAAGCACACAATCACCGTAAATGGCGATCTCAACCCGTACTCCTTTCTCATTACTACGGTGCATGAATTTGCCCATTTGCACACCTTCAATACCTATGGAAATCGCGTATCTCCGCACGGAAACGAATGGAAATCCGCCTATCGCCAACTTCTTTTGCCCTTGATTGATGCGCCTGAATTGCCCGATGATATTCGAAAAGCACTGATGAATTCATTGGTACGCACCAAGGCCTCTTCGTGCACCGACCATGGATTATCCCGTGTTTTATTGAACTATGACAAGCCGAGAGAAGGTGTCATCGTACTCGAGCACTTGCCAAAAAATTCTACCTTTGCATTGAATGGGAAACATTTCGTGAAAGGTGAGCTCCGCCGCAAACGGTATATCTGTCAGGAGGTGAAATCGAAACGATCTTACCTCGTGAATAGCTTGGCACAAGTCATTCCATTGAACGATTAAACGATACTATGAAAGACAATTATTGCGTAATTATGGCCGGTGGCGTTGGAAGCCGTTTCTGGCCGATGTCAACCCCGCAAAAACCAAAACAATTTCTTGATGTATTGGGCATCGGAAAGTCCTTGATTCAAATGACTTATGAGCGTTTGTTGCACATTGCACCAGCAGAAAATATTTATGTGGTAACGAACGCGTCGTATGCATCCATTGTCAAGGAGCAGTTGCCCGACATGTCGATGAATCAAATATTGACAGAGCCGAAACGCAAAAATACAGCACCTTGTATTGCCTATGCTGCAGCGAAGATTCATGCCTTGAATCCCAATGCGACCATGGTGATTTCACCCGCAGATCACTTGATCATCAATCAAAACAGATTCACCGAGATCATCACTACAGCCATACATCAAGCCAATGATAAAGACCGCTTGGTGACCCTTGGTATTCGTCCAACTCGACCTGATACGGGCTATGGGTATATCGAATATTCTTCCGACGATGATCTTCAGGCAGGTCAAGTTACAGAGGTGAAACAATTCCGCGAAAAGCCAGATTTATTGACGGCTGAAGAATTTTTGCGAAGTGGGAACTTCTGCTGGAACTCTGGAATTTTTGTATGGAAATCTTCCACGGTATTGAACGCCTTGTATCAACATCAACCTGCACTGCACGCGCTTTTCGCAGATGATCTTTCGTTCTACAACAGCATCATTGAACAAGAGCGTGTGAATGATTGCTTTGAGCGCTGTGAAGATATTTCCATTGATTACGCGATCATGGAACATGCCGACAATGTGGATGTCGTACTTTCCGACTTCGACTGGAGTGACTTGGGCACTTGGGGAAGTTTGGGTGGACATTTATCCAAAGATGCGCGCAACAATTCCGTGATTGGAAACAACACTCATCTCTACAATTCGGACAATTGCATCGTGAATGTGCCCAACAACAAATTGGTTGTTCTCGATGGCTTAGACGGATATATCGTTGTTGAATCGGATGAGATGCTGATGGTACTTAAGTCAGAGAATGAACAAGAACTCAAGAATTTCTTGAAAGATGCGGAGTCGAAAAGTCCGCAGTATTTTACAAAATAACCCTTCCTTAAACAAAGAAAATCCCGGTTATCACTGGGATTTTCTTTTTCTACCTCACCTACTACTGATTGCCGAGACGCAGTTGATCTGCCTCCCATGCGCGGTACAAGTCGAAATAACTTTTTGTTTCCATGACGACAACTCCACCGAGTGTATCTCCATATTTTGCGGGTATTCCACCGGTATAGACCATCATTCTGCCAATGGCACAACTCGGAACATTCATCATCTCCGTGCCTTTAACCCCATCAAGCATAAAGATCATATCTCCTTTTCTAGAGCCGCGAAACATCAATTCTCCATCCTCCGACATGCGTGCTTCAGAAGACATGGAAAGCACCAGTCCTTTGGCATCAAACTTACTTGGTGACTGCGCGATTTCCTCAGAAGTCAGCTCTTTGATCGGCAATGAACCATATACCAGTTTCATGTCGCCCTTTGCCGAAATATTCACTACATCCAGCACTTGAACTGACGTTGTAAACTTTACGGTTCCAATGTTTGCAAATCCATCCATAGGAATATTTGCTTCAATGGCGCGCAACATGGTATCTCCTTGAGAAATGAACGATACCATGTATCTTCCTGCTGGCACACCACTGATTCTAAAACGTCCGTCTGGATCCGTTACGGCGCCATATTTACGGTCTCCTTCTTCCACCCAAGCGCGAACACCATAAAGATTTTGTTGTGTTTTAAAGTCAACTACTGTTCCAACGATGTCACCTAGAGCTCCTTGTCCGAATGCGCTGCTTCCTGCGAGCAACATTGCGATTGCGATTAATTTTTTCATGGCTTTTTTGTTTAGCTTTTCAGAAGGATGTCTGGCTTCACATTATTCCATAAAAAAATCCCCAAATTTCTCTGGGGATTCCTATTTCATTCGAAAAATTAAAGTTCAGCACTCGAACAAGGGAAGGCACGATCTACCTTTTTGAAGAGGCCTTGAAGTACTTTTCCAGGACCAACCTCAATGACTTCACTCGCACCGTCTGCGATCATTGCATGCATGATTTGCGTCCATCGCACAGCACCCGTAAGCTGTGAAACGAGATTGGCCTGAATCTCTAAAGGGTCTATCACTGCTTTGGCATTTACATTTTGATATACAGCACATACAGGATTACTGAAGATGGTCTCTTGAATGGCAGCTGCCAATTCTTCACGTGCTGGTTCCATCAAAGGAGAATGGAATGCACCACCTACAGGAAGAATCAAGGCGCGCTTTGCTCCTGCTTCTGTTAATTTCTCACAGGCCTTTTCCACTGCTGGGATTGCACCAGAGATCACCAACTGTCCAGGACAATTGTAATTTGCAGGGACAACGACACCATCAATTGTTGCGCAGATTTCTTCCACGACATGATCCTCCAACCCGAGTATAGCCGCCATCGTTGATGGTTCCTTTTCACAGGCCTTTTGCATCGCTAGAGCGCGCTGATAGACCAGTTTCAATCCATCTTCAAAACGCAATGATTTGTTTGCTACAAGGGCAGAAAACTCACCAAGTGAATGTCCAGCTACCATGTCGGGACGAAAACTATCCCCAAGGCACGCCGCAAGGATTGTAGAATGCAAGAAGATTGCTGGCTGGGTAACTTTCGTTTGTTTTAGTTCCTCGTCTGTTCCTTCAAACATCACATCCGTAATGTTAAATCCAAGAATATCATTGGCCTGCAAGAACAAGTCTTTAGCAAGGGGTGAATTTTCGTAAAGGTCTTTCCCCATTCCGGAAAATTGTGCTCCCTGACCGGGAAATACATAAGCTTTCATGCGCAGTTTCTGTTTTGTTTTGTGGGGCAAAGATACACATTCAGACAAAAAAAAAGGTCCGCCGAAGCGAACCCTTTTCAGTTCAGTAAAGAACAAATTATTTGCGAACGATCAATTTCTGTGTAGAAACTGTTCCGTCAACGATTACATTAACCATGTAAACACCATTTGTCAAAGACTCCGTGTTCAACGTTACTTTTTGTGCTCCATTTACAGCACCCAATGCTGAAGTGTAAACCACTTTACCTGTAAGGTCAGTAACGTTTACAGATGCAGTTGCAGCGTTGTTAACAGCGAAAGAAACGGTTGCTTGGTTGATCGCAGGGTTTGGATAAACACTCATACCGATTGTGTTTTCAACCTCAGTAACTGCTCCAGATGGATCATCACTCAAACGAATCATAATCGCATTCGGTTGTGTAAGACTGAACAAAGACGCATCAGCAAGGTATCCAATCACCGACTGCTCGTATGTATTTTGCGCATAAGCGAAACGCACCTCAGTTGCACCACCAAAGTGACAAGCTGTTACCAAAACGATGTCACCAGCATTCAATGTTACTGGCCCACCGCTGATTGGTAAGCTCGCCCATGTAGCGGTTGTGCTTGTAACCGTTGAGATAGCTGTTTCAGCAAGGTAGTTGTATGTTCCAGCTGTTTGATCCAACAAGTAGATCTTCGCCAAATACTCACTTCCTACGGCAGCAGAACCTTGAGTTGCCAAACGCAATTTGATGTTAGTTACGGTCATGTTGTTGAAGATCTCCATTTCGTTCCCAATCTCAAGTGGTTGATTTGGTTGTGAAGAAACATTGCTGATTGATCCTGAAGCCACATTGTTATCGCGAGAGTACTCGTAGTTCGTTACGAATACATCCATAGATGTTTGGTTGTTCGCCAAGTTAGCATCTGTAGCTGAACCAATTCCTGTTGTCAAGTTAATGGTTTTCGTACCCAATCCTGTTGGAATGTATGGTGTAGAAATAGAAAGTGTATCTGTTGCCGTTGCAGCGATAGCTACTGCAGCGCTCGTTCCTGTATAACCGCCAGTTGCTGTAGCGTTCAATGTCACTGCAGCTTGGTTTGCACCTCCATTGTTGTTCGCTTTAGCACCAAAAGTCAAACCTGGGAAAGCGGATTGTGACGCAGGAATATGGTAGTAATCAACACCCCAAGTGGTAGCGACATCCGTTGCTTGGTACCAGTTCGTTACTTTGATGTCATTGTTCCATGCTTCAACGATTTTTACATCGTCAACACCCCAGAACCAATCCCAAGCTCCTATATAGTGGAAACGGATTTTCACTTGGTTTGTCCATGGTCCAGTACCTTTCGCAGGTGTAATGTTCACTGTCTCCACTTCACTTGCAACACAGTTTGTGTTCACAGGAACTTCTGTGTCCGGGTTAACTTGGAAGATTGTCCAGTTTAAACCACCATCGTTAGAAACCTCAACAAAGTTTTGGTCATAATAATGACGGTAGTATTCTGCGAATGTCAAATACATTGGCGCGTTACCTGCACCAGAAAGATCGATGTTACCTGTAAATTCGAAGTACGCATCCTGATTTTGTCCACTACCTGCTGCATCCGAATTGATCATGGCATAGTTACCTGATGAATTAGCGAATGTAGCTGGCCATTGGTAACTAGCTTGCTGACCTGTAATGTTTGCTGGTAAAGCATTAATGATTGCCCAATCTCCTGAGGTGTGACCTGTTCCTGTAGTTTGGTTCCAATCAGAAAGTTGATCAAATCCATTGGCCCACCATTGTTGGCCTTCTACTTTCTCAGTGCTTTGTACTTTCTTCGTCACTGGACGCACGTCATTTCTGTCATTTTGTGCAGCAACACTTTGTGTAATAGCTACCTGCGCGTTCAACGCAAATCCGCCAACCAAAGCACCTGCCAATAGGTAAATCTTTTTCATAGTTAACAATTAATTTTGGGTAAAAATATAAAACAAAAATCGAATTCCCAAGAGTATAAAAAAATGACCTTAGTCATACAGATAAATTCGGCAAAAAACGAAAGAGATGAAGGTCTTTAAAATCAAAAATTGAACTTAAAATTCATTCGCCCACCGCAGACGCGACCAACGTGCATCACTTGTTCGAAATGGACAGCGTTGAATGTGAAAACCCCAGTGAAAGATTGAACACATACGCTCTCTAACCCGATGTATTTTTCCTAGTTGCCAACACAATGATATGTAATGGTATTCGCCTTTCGATGTGACAATTATTTGTCTTGAATAATAGGTAGGAAGGGACGCCAAAATTGCATCAGGTCCGTAATACACCCACGCAATATTTCGGTGTGGGGCTTCGTATCCCCCTTTTCTCCGGACAGCCCGTTTAAGCGCATTCCAATTTCCACGATCAATAGCAGCGCATAGCGCACAATGACCAGCGCATGATGGCTTATTCATCTGAATTTCACTCTCCGATTCCGCTACTGTCAGGGTGATGTAATTGCTATTGATGCCTGCGTAGTTCAAATCCATTTTCGTGGAGTCCGCACTCCTATTGGAGCGATCAAATGGATCCAAACGGTTGTAGACATACTCAGATAAGGGTTCTTTCCATGGGTCATACCAGGCAAGCAGTTGGTATTTCCCGGGAGGAAGTTTCCCCAATTGATGCGCTTCCACATGCTTGGATTCATTGAGAGAATCATTAAAAAAAATAGGGAATGAAACAGATTCACCTGGCTCTAGGTTTTTCAGTGTAACGTACCCTTTATACAGTGACATATCCATGGACAAACGCCTTTCCTCCGTGTAAATATTTCTGTAATAATTTTCTTCCACTTTGAATACCGAGAACCAGATTACCTGCTGACCTTGGTTTTGAGATCCTGGGAGAAGAACGCTGCGCTGCGAATAATCCGCATTGGTGAAAGTCACCGTGAGTTGAGCGATCTTTCCATTGACGATGGTTAGATTCGTTGAGTCCTTTTCGTTGGAAGAAATCACTATGCTCAGCTTCCAAGGCACAAGATCCGCATGGGCAACAATGGGCAAAGTCGCAAGCATGAAAACAAAAAGTAGACGATGCCAATTCATGGAGACGAAGGTACAGGAAAATTATTCAGCGGCAGAAGTGTTGCAAAGGAACAGTACAAAATCCAGTGCACCCGAATTTCTTTTCTTTCTGAAATTCTGATTTTTTCGATTCCTTTTAATCCCATTGAAGAAAAGTGCTCCGGAATCTACAAAAAGCCAAAATAAGACAACAATAACAAACCAAGCAATAGTGAAAAACAAAAATCTAGGATCCCTATAACAATGAGAAAAACAGCTAATATTCTTCCTTTCCAAGTTTCTGGTGCACGTTTCACTGCACGCATTCCTTTTACCGCAAATACAATTGTCAAAATGCTGAAAATCAAAGCGAGTGAACAAAATAATATAAAGATACTTGGGTGAAAAAGTAAATAACAGAGAAGGACAGTAATCGCGGAAAGCAATGAAACTTTGAGGTTTGGATGTAATGGTAGCGTATGCAATTCACCGCGCTTCTTTTCAGAAGTGAATTGAGTTTTTGCATCTCGATCAATCGTATTTAATTTTTCCGACAGACTTTTATGTCCTGTTGATTCAGAAGACTTTACACCATCGGTTTTCGCTAGTGCGTCGTTATTTTCTACTTTGTTTACATCGGCTTGTTCAGGTGAAAGAACCTCTGCAGTTAATTGTTCCTCCCCATTGTGAACTTGAACCCGTTCATTCAATTCGGCTTGTTCAGCGCAAGTCTTCTCATCTTGAGCAGATTGATTTTTCTCTGCAGAGAGTGTATTCTTCCACTCCAAATGCCAACCAGGATTGTGCACGCGCTTTGTGATAGTACAAGAGGTTAAAAAACAAAAAAGTGTGAAAATAGCCGCAGATTTCATGGGTAGCAAATTAAAAATTATAATGTAGTCTACATGAAGCCCACGAAATTAATATCTTTAAAAATGGCCAAAATCATAAGTACGATAAGCCAAATGAGCACCCCAACACCGAAGGAAACTACACCGAGTACAAACAGTACCAAAGCACCTGCTCTACCCTTCCACTTTTTTGGAGATTTCGTGATTTCACGTCGGGCTGTCGATGCAAAAATAAACGATACTAACCCTAGAAGTGAGGACAGCAATAAAAATAAAATAAGCGCAACAGCCATACCAGCAGCGGCCCCGGAAAACAATACGATTAACAAAAGGATTGATCCGATTAAGAGTCCAAGAGAAACAAAAATGTAGGGGTGGATTTTTCGGTTGTCAACCTCGCTATCGATAATGTCAGTTTTTCTTTTGTGTAAGATTCCCCCTTCTGATCGAGTGGATGTTTCTGTTTTCTCATAACCGAAAATAGACCCAGCATTTTTTTTAAGTGATTGACTAGGATTTTCTTGAACGAATGACTCTGTATCATCTTGGACTGCGAGAGATTGGTGTTCTTGAGCTTCAACATGTAATTCACGACTGATGGAGTTGTCGGACAGAACTTGTCCGTTGGAAGGTGAATCTTCAGAAGTGAATTCATCTTTCACCGAAAATGTATTCTTCCATTCTACATGCCAGCCCGGATTGTGAACTCGCTTGGTCATGGTGCATGCGCCAAGAGTTAACAGCGCAAAAAAAACAGCAATTGACTTTATCATTTTACACATCTTTATTCAATTTACAACCAACCACCAGAGCTGTAATTGATTGAAATTGAAATTAACAAAATCAATAGCATCAATGGTATAAAAAGGACACTCGAGATAATGAGCACAGTTAACGCCATTTTCCTACCCGTCCATTGCTCGGGATCACTGATTATTTTTTTCAAGGCACACCTTGCCAATACGATTGCGACAAGCATGCCTAGTCCAAAGGTCACTACAGATAAAATCAAAGAAATTAGTGCCGCTTTGGCCAAGGGGTGAACTTTCTTAACACTCGGGTCCTCTTTTTCATAGTTAGATCTCCCTTTATCTTCATCTAATTTTGAGGAATTTCTAGATTCCATTGTTGCATTGGTCGATGTCAACGCTTGTTCTTCTTGTTCATCTGACAAAATCTCGGCACCTAAAAAAATGGGGTTTACACTTGTAATATGCACTTCTTCTTGCTGTTGTTCTGGAAGGGATTCCTTTGGAGTTTGTCCAAGAACCAACGATTGATCTAAAACAACAGACTCACGCTCCTTAAGACTTGAATGATT